>CAZVHD010000088.1:0-6877 GCA_964626765.1 uncultured Christensenella sp. | reverse complement strand
GTTCTTAAAGATTATGTGGTCAAAGAAAGTGGAAAATATTATGATATAATAGTATTTGAAAAAGGTCCGTCCAATTATTTGATTGATGAGATTTATACTGGAAAGAATAAGCCTTATTCATTGTATTATGAAGAATATTTATTATATAGAAAAAAAAGAATCGACAAAATAATAAAGCAAGCGGGTTCTTTAGAAAAGATTTCACCTCGAATAAGAGAGGAAAACAAGGAGCTAGAAAAATGTCTTATAAGATTAAGGACGCATTGAAAGTCATAGAGAATTTTGCGCCCCTGGACACACAGGCAGATTTTGATAATTGCGGACTGAAGTACGGCAACATGGAAGCCGACCTCAAAGGTATACTTATTACGCTTGATACAAATGAGCAAGTTGTTGAAGACGCTATTGAAAAGGGCTGCAACCTGATAGTGGAGCATCACCCTTGCATATTTGAGCCTTTGAAGAGAATAGATTGCCAAAAACCCCAACAAAAAGCGCTAATAAAGGCGATTAAGAACGACATCGCCATATATTCAGCGCACACAAACATTGATTTTGCAAAAGGCGGGCTTAACGATTTTGTGGCGCGCCAACTGGGACTGGAAAATATACACTGCCTAGATAACGAAATGTCATCGGCAAGAATTGGCTATACAAATGCCCCCATTAAATTGAAAGATTACAAAGAAAAGGTGAAAAAAGTTTTTGATGACAACAACATTGCAACGATAGGAGACGAGAATAAGCTTATAAAAAAAGTATCCATAATAAACGGTAGCGGTGGCTCAGACGGGGAACTTTTATTAAGGCTGAAAGAAAACGGAGTGGATATTTTTATTACATCTGACATAAAATATGCCTTTGCAAGGTTTGCAAAAGACCTTAATTATGGTATAATCACTATTGGACATTATAATAGTGAGCTTTATTTTTTGTCACTTATGGAAAACATCCTTAAAAAGTCCCTTAAAGGGCAAAAAATTGTCAAAACAAATAAATGCTCAAATCCATATAATAATTAGGAGTGAAAATGCAAGCGCAAACAATAGACACAATCAAAAAGTACCAGGAGCTGGATATGCAACTATACGCTCTGGAAAACGAGTATAAAAACTCAGTCGAGAAAAAAAGAGTGTCTTTTCTGAAATCAAAATATAAAGATACTGAAAGAAATTATACCAAGCTTATAAAAGAAAAAGACGACCAGATAGCAAATTTTGAAAAAACCATCAAAAAGTTCGAAGACCTCAAGGTCATAGAAGAGAACATAGATCAAGATATCACGGAAATAAAAGACCTTGCTGAACTTGACTTATACGAGGATGGTTTGATAAAATACGAAGAGTATATAACAACCATTGACAAAGAAATGAACAGAACCGTAAAGAAACTCAATGAAATAAAGATTGAGGCGGAAATGCTCATAAAAACCATAGAAGATATAAGAATCAAGTACAAAAAAGTCAAGGCTGCAAGAGATTTGAAAAAGAAAGAAATGATACAAAAGGCAGCGCCACTTGTACAACAAATGGATAAGCTAAAAAAAGAAATCGACGAAGATTTTATGAAAAAATACCAGCATTTGAGAGAAAACAAAATCATGCCGGCATTTGTGCAGTATGTTGATGGCAATTGCGCTGGATGCGGTATGGAGATAAATCTCGAAGTAGAAAAAAAACTCAAAAAATCCGGCGATTATACAGAGTGTCCGGAGTGTCGAAGAATTGTCTATAAGGCATAAAAAACAAAAACTACAAAAAACAAAAAGTTGTAACTTAAAAAAACAATAGACGACCTTTTCTTTAGATGTACCTTTAAGAAAAAAATTATTGCTAAACCATAAGAAAATATTTTATTTAACCGGAGGGGAAATATGAGGTTTAGCAAAATGAATGGTTTGGGAAATGATTATATCTACATAAACTTAATGCGTGAAAAGGTAAAAAATCCCATAAAGCTCTCGCAAACATTGTCTAACAGACATTTTGGTATAGGCAGTGACGGTCTTGTGTTAATCGATAAAGCCAAAGACGCGGATTTTTCTATGAGAATGTTCAATCCGGACGGTTCAGAAGGCGAGATGTGCGGCAATGCCATAAGATGTGTGGGGAAATATGTTTACGAAAAGGGTTTGACCAAGAAGAAAAGATTAACAATAGCCACCCTTGCGGGAAACAGGGAAATATGGCTTAACACCTTAGGAAAAAAAGTCGAAAGCATAAAAGTGGATATGGGAGAGGCAAAAATACATAAAAACGATGTGCCGGTGATATTTGAAGATGATTATTTGCTGGAGAGTCCCATTAACACCTCAAAAGGAATTGTATACATAAGCTGTGTATCAGTAGGAAATCCGCACACTGTAATAGTAGTTGACAGATATAGCGACATAGATATGGAGATAGGAAAGGAGATATCAAACAACCCTATGTTCCCCAACAGAACAAATGTTGAGTTTGTAAAGATTATAAACGACATGAATGCGTTCGTTGCGGTATATGAGAGGGGGACGGGTGAGACTATGGCTTGTGGAACAGGAGCGACAGCCGCATTTTATATAGCTAACAGATTAGGCAAACTAAAGGATAGAGCGGTTATACACCTGAAAGGCGGAAAACTGTTATTGGAACAAAAAGAAAAAAGGCTTTTCATGACGGGAAGCGCAGATTACAATTATGAAGGAGAGATTTTTTTATGATTTCACACTCGAAGAAGGCAAAGTACATATTTGTCACAGGTGGTGTCGTATCGGGATTAGGAAAGGGAATTACAGCTGCATCAATGGGAAGACTGCTCAAGCAGAGAGGTTTCAAAGTAGCGGCGCAGAAGTTTGACCCTTACATCAATGTTGACCCTGGGACAATGAGCCCTTTGCAACACGGTGAGGTTTTTGTAACAGATGATGGAGCGGAGACAGACCTTGATTTAGGTCATTATGAAAGATTTATTGACGAAAGTTTGAATAAATACTCTTCAGTCACAACAGGAAAAGTTTATACAAAAGTTCTTGCAAACGAAAGAAAAGGCGTTTATTTAGGAAGTACTATTCAGGTCATTCCACACATAACAAACGAGATAAAACGATGTATGTACCGCGTGGCGGAGACCACTGACGCGGATATTGTTATATCAGAAATAGGCGGCACAGTTGGAGATATAGAGTCATTGCCTTATCTTGAGAGCATAAGACAAATTGGTCGGGAAATTGGAAGAGACAATGTATTATATGTACATGTAACTCTTGTTCCTTATCTTGAATTTAGCGGCGAGCATAAATCAAAACCCACCCAGCACAGCGTAAAAGAGTTGTTATCATATGGAATACAACCCGATGTAATTATATGTCGTACGGACAAGCCTATGGAAAAGGACCTTATGGAAAAGATTTCCATGTTCTGCGGCGTTCCATCTGATTGTGTCATAGAAAACGAGACTATACCTCTACTATATGAAGCGCCCCTTATGCTAGAACAAGCCAATTTCTCAGATATTATATGCAGAGAATTGAATATGGTGGCGCCCAAACCTGATTTGGCTGAGTGGCAAAAGCTTATGGACAGTATAAAAAAAGTAGAGGAAATAGTAAATATTGCGCTTGTAGGCAAGTATGTTAAGCTTCATGACGCCTATATATCCGTTATGGAGGCGCTAAATCATGGTGGTTTTGAAAACAGTATCAACATAAATTTAATTTGGATAGATTCAGAATGCCTAAATGACGAAGATGCGGCAGAAAAGCTCAAAGATGTCCATGGCATAATCGTTCCCGGCGGATTTGGCAAAAGAGGCACAGAGGGAATGATAAGCGCCATTAGGTATGCAAGAGAAAAAGATATACCGTTTTTGGGAATATGTTTGGGTTTGCAAATGGCAATAATAGAGTTTGCCAGAAATGTTATGGGACTTAGTGACGCAAATAGCGGCGAGTTCAACGAAAACACCCCTAACAAAGTCATAGATCTTATGCCCGAACAGCTCAAGGTTGTTAATAAAGGCGCATCAATGAGATTAGGCAAATACCCTTGCGCCATAAAAGCCGATACCAATATGGCAAAAGCGTATAGAGCAGATTTCATAGAGGAAAGACATCGCCACAGATACGAGGTCAATAACGAGTATAGACAAGATTTAGAAAAGAACGGAATGATAATTTCCGGACAGTCGCCCGATAGATATTTGGTTGAGGCTATTGAAATACCCAAGCACAAATGGTTTGTTGGAGTCCAATTTCATCCTGAATTTAAGTCCAGACCCAACAGAGCTCATCCTCTGTTCAGGGACTTTATTGGAGCGGCAAAAAACTATAAAAAGGAGAAATAGAACAAAAAATGGCAAAAGTTAACAAGAACTATCAAAACTTAAGCAAAAGCTACCTTTTTTCAGATATTGCAAAAAGGGTGGAGGATTTTACGAAAAACAACCCGGACAAGACTATTATTAAAATGGGTATTGGCGATGTAACCAAGCCCTGAGTTGAAGAGGTTGTCAAGGCGATGAAAAAAGCGTCTGATGAAATGGGAAAAAAGGAGACATTCAGAGGATACGGGCCTGAACAGGGCTATTCCTTTTTAAGAGAAAAATTATCGGATTACTATAAAGGTATGGGTGTTGATGTTGAAAGCGATGAGATTTTCGTGTCTGACGGAGCCAAAAGTGATGTTGCTAACCTGACGGATATATTCAGCAACGAAAACACAATAATAATTCCCGACCCTGTCTATCCTGTTTATCTGGACAGCAACATTATGTTGGGCAGAAAAATTAAATTTATTGAAGGCAACGAACAAAACGGATTTTTGCCCTTGCCTTATGACGGACTCAAAGGAGATATAATTTATCTTTGTTCGCCCAACAACCCCACGGGCGCGGCGTATGACAAGAAAGGACTCAAAAAATGGGTTGATTTTGCCAATAAAACCGGAGCGGTTATACTTTATGACGCGGCTTATGAAAGTTTCATACAAGACGACTTGCCACGCTCAATATTTGAGATAGAAGGCGCAAAGGAATGCGCGATAGAATGTTGCTCGCTTTCAAAAACAGCGGGTTTCACGGGAACAAGATGCGGATATACCGTTATCAGCAAGGAGCTGAAAAGAGAAGAAATGAGCCTTCACGCAATGTGGCTTAGAAGACAGTCCACAAAATTTAACGGTGTCAGCTATGTTGTACAGAAAGCTGCCGAAGCTGTTTTCACCCCCGAAGGACAAAAGCAAATCAAAGAAAACCTTGCTTATTATGCGGAAAACGCCGAAATTATGGCAAGGACTTTTACCGATTTAGGAATATGGTTTGCAGGCGGAATAAACTCGCCTTATATCTGGCTTAAATGCCCAAAGAATATGAGTTCAATGGACTTTTTCGATTTACTGCTTAACGAGGCGGCTGTTGTAGGAACACCGGGAAGCGGTTTTGGAAAGTGCGGCGAGGGCTATTTTAGATTAACCGCCTTTAACACAAAAGAAAATACAGTTGAAGCAATGGACAGAATAAAGAGAATACTTCAAAAATAAAAAACAAAAAATTATACAAAAGGGGAAGCAAAATGTCATTAACAGTATTAGTAGGATCACAATTTGGCGATGAAGGAAAGGGAAAAGTAGTAGATTATCTAGCAAAGAAAATGGACATGGTAGTTAGATTTCAAGGCGGCGATAATGCGGGACACACCGTAGTTAACGACGAAGGGGAGTTTAAGCTTCATCTTGTGCCTTGCGGAATTTTCAAAAAAGGATGCAAAGCCTTTGCCGGAACGGGCATGGTCATCAATCCTGATGAGCTTATAAACGAGCTTGAGGAAATTAAAAACAAGGGTGTGGATATATCGAATATGTATATCTCCTCAAGAGCCACAATTTTGATGCCTTATCATGTGGAGCTTGACAACCTCAGCGAAAAAACTGGCACATCTATTGGCACAACAAAAAGAGGTATTGGCTTCGCATACGCCGACAGAGCAAGAAGGAACGCTCTCAGATTTGAAGATTTATTGAATCTTGAGCATTGCAAAAAAAGAATAGATACAGTTATTGGGACTATTAACGCCGAATTAAAAGCAAAAGGCGGCAAGACTTATACATCTGATGAGATATTCCAAAACTGTAGAGTTTGGGCGGAAAAGTTCACCCCTATGATAGTTGACCCCGTATCTTTTCTTAATAACTTTATAGCCGAGGGCAAGGACATCTTGTTTGAAGGGCAGCTTGGCGTAATGAAGGATTTGGATTTAGGGATTTATCCTTATGTTACATCATCAAATCCCGTTGCTGCGTACGCTGCGGTTAGCGGAGGTTTTCCGGTAACAAAAATAACCGATGTTGTAGGAGTTATGAAAGCTTTTTCCTCAGCGGTTGGCGACGGACCTTTCCCAACAGAAATGGAGTATGAGAAGGCAAACGGGTTCAGAGGCGACGGAAAAAATATTGACGATGAATTCGGCGCAAGAACAGGAAGAGCCAGAAGACTTGGCTGGCTTGATTTGCCAATTGTCAAATATGCCGCCACAGTAAACGGCTTTACACAGCTTGCAATCTGTAAAATAGATAAACTAGATACATACGACAAAATAAAAGTTTGTATAGCATATATGCTGGACGGGAAGGTTATTGACTATATGCCTCCGGCATACAGAATGTACGATATTGAGCCTGTTTATGTAACAATGGACGGATGGAAGACGGATACCTCAAAAATAAGAAATTATGACGATTTGCCCCTTCAGGCAAAGGAATACATAGAATACATAGAAAACTTTGTAGGAGTAAAAGCCAAATATATAGGCGTAGGACCAAAAAGAGAGGATATTATAGTTAAATAACAGCAATAATATGTTTATATAATATTTGGCTATATAAGAGGTAAAGAATAAAATGGACGA
>CAZVHD010000087.1:0-6944 GCA_964626765.1 uncultured Christensenella sp. | reverse complement strand
GTCACGCCAAAACCGATAAAGATTACGCCAAATGATATGTCGATAGTGTACGGGGAAGAGCGGCCGTCAAATATCACATTTGAATTTGAAGGGGTCATAAACGAAGACGAAGTGGACGCGACAGCTGAGATTGAATGCGACTTGTATCCTGACGCCGGAGTTTATGACATAGTGGTTACCGATTTTGACGAAGATATGTATCCAAACTACACATGGACAGATTCAGATGTAGCGACATTGACAGTAGACAAGCTTGGCATAACCATAAAAGTATTTGACGCTGATGTGGTATATGGGGAAGAGCTTGATGATTTTGAATTTGAGATAACAGGATTATTAAGTGGAGATACCATTGAAGTATCGGCTTCAGCGGACTATACGCCATATGAAACAAACGCGGGTACTGAGAAGACAATAGAAATAAACAGAACTGATTATGACAATTATGAGCCCGAATATGAAGACGGTATATTGACAGTATTAAAAGCGCAAGCTGAGATAACGGCGCAAGCAGAACAGGAAGCGTTGTATACGGGTGAATGGATATTGCCTGAGGCTGAATTAAATCATAATGAGACTCAAGTTTATTTCCAACCCTCAAGCGGTTACAGAGATACTGGAACATATACGGTTGTTGCAAAAGCTGACGAGACGACCAACTATTATGCTGCGGCTGATATGAATATAACGCTAGAGATAGTAATAAGAGAATTGGTGATAAATGCGGATGACACCCAAAAGATTTACGGTCAGTCAGACCCTGAGTTTACATATAGCCAAAGCGGGCTTATTTCAGGTCACACAGTTGAGTTGAATTTACAAAGAGAGAATTTCTGGGAGAACCATGTCGGCGTATACGAGATAAATACGACCATAATAGAGGTGTACAGCGGCTCTACTGATGTTACAAATAACTATAACATAATATTCAATAGCGGCGAGTTTGAGATATTGGCGTTTTCAATAGAGATAGTGGCTGATTCATCTCAATCTAAGACATATGGAGAAGATGATCCTGAATTTAGTTTCACCTCAGTTGATTTGAAGTACGGTGACAGTTTTGAAGGACAGCTTGATAGAGTCAGTGGAGAAGATGTTGGAACATACGCTATTAATATAGGCACACTTGATATATCGGATGGAAATAACGGCAACAACTATGATGTGACATATATCGGAGCTGATTTCACAATAGACCCAAGACCCATAAATATAGAAGCTGACGCAAAGAGCAAGACATATGGAGAAGACGACCCCGAGTTTAGTTATCAAATAACGCAGGGCAATTTGGTATATGATGATTATATAAGCGGCAGTTTAGTAAGAGAAGAGGGTCAAACTGTGGGAGTATATTATATACTGCAGGGAACTTTGGCTATTGAAGATGGCAACAATGGCGACAACTATAATTTATCATATGAAATAAATGATTTCACGATTAACAAAAGACCCATAACAATTACCGCTGAGAGCAAGAACAAGGTATATGGAGAGAGCGACCCGACATTTACATATGAAGTAACGGGCGAACTTGTGTATGATGATGAATTCACAGGAAACTTATCGAGGGTATCGGGTCAGGAGATAGGCGAATACAACATAATTAAGGGTTCTCTTGTAATAATGGATAGTGGCTCTAATTATAAAGAAAACAATTATGATGTGACATATGTGTCAGCAGAGCTGGTTATAACAATAAGAGATATAACAATAACAGCAGACAGTAAGCAAAAGACATATGGCGAGAGTGACCCTGAACTTACATTTACAATAAACGAAGGAAGTCTTGCCTATTCTGACAGCTGGACAGGCGAGCTTGAAAGAGACAGCGGCGAAGATGTAAAAGAAGGCGGATATGATATCAATCAGGGTTCTCTATATATAAATGATAATTATAATATCATATATAACACTAATACATTTACCATAAACAGAAGAGCGATAGAAGTAATAGCGGATTCTTCACAGCATAAGGTATACGGATTTGAGGATCCGGAGTTGACATACCATGTGCCTTCGGGGGGTCTTGTGTATGATGACACATTGTCAGGCAGTTTGACAAGAGCAGCAGGCGAGGATGTGGGATTCTATGCAATAAATCAAAACAATGTGGACAATACAAACAATCCTAACTATGACATAACTTATGTGGGCGAGGAATTTGAAATCAGTCAAAGACCTTTGACTATTGAAGCTGATATGGTGGAGAAGGTATATGGAGAAGACGACCCTGAACTAACTTACAGTTTTGCAACGGGAAGCCTGGGTCTTGCGTTTGAGGATGAGCTTTCGGGAGGTTTGACAAGAGAAGACGGCGAGGCAGCGGGCAATTATGATATATTGCAAGGCACTATTACAACATCAAACAATCCCAATTATGATATAACATATCTATTCCATGGGGATGATTTCATAATAGTCGAAAGACAAATCACAATAACCGCAGACAATAAAGTCAAGGTATATGGTAATGATGATCCGTCATTTACATATACAATAACTTCAGGCGATCTGGCATTTACGGACAGCATATCAATACTTTTGACAAGAGAGTCCGGAACAAATGTGGGCAATTATGAGATAGGAAACGAATATTTAGATATTGAAAACAGCCAGGAGGATGTCATAAACTTTAACTATGATATTAGTTTTGTGAAAGGCAATTTGGAGATAACAAGAAGAGATTTGCATATTGCAGCTGACGATGTTGAGAAATCATATGGAGAGGATGACCCTGAATTGACATATCAGATAACTCAAGGAGAGCTTGTATATAGCGATGAAATGAGCGGAGGACTTGAAAGAGAGGACGGCGAGAATGCTGATGAATACGCTATACTTATTGGTTCGTTAACAGCCGGAGACAACTATAACATTATATTTACGGAAGGAGTATTTGAAATACTGCCTTTACCAATAACTATAGAAGCGGATGCGAAGACGAAGATATATGGAGATGAGGATCCGGAATTCACATACACTTTGACACAAGGGTCAATAAGGGAAGGCGACCAGCTTGATATAGAGTTGTCAAGAGAGAGTGGCGAGGATGTTGGCATTTATGAAATTATAGTGGGTTCAATATCCAATTCTAATTATGTAATAACTCTTGAAAGCGCGTATTTGACAATAACACAAAGGTATATAAGAGTATCGGCGCAACCTGCTGAAAAGGTATATGGTTTTGACGATCCTGAACTTACATATGTGGTGGAAGAAGGCGAGCTTGCATTTAATGATAATTTGACAGACAGACTTGAAAGAGAAGCCGGCGAAGCGGTGGGCGAATATGAAATAAACCTTATAACTTTATCAAATGATAATTATGATATAGACTTTAGCGGAGATATCTTTACAATTACAAGAAGAGCGATAACAATAATCGCGGACGATAAGATGAGGTATTATGGGGATGACGATCCTGAACTGAGCTTCAGCTTTGATTCTGAGAGCTATCCGCTTGCCTTTAACGACGAACTTGCGGGCGAAATGTATAGATATAGCGGAGAGGCTGTGGGAGTATATACTATTTATCAAGGAACAATAACAAACGCCGAAAACACTAATTATGATATAACATTCATAGAAGGTGATTTTGAGATAATAAGAAGACCGGTGACGGTGACGCCTGATACATTGACAAAGTATTATGGGGAGGATGACCCCGTATTCACATATACGGTGGGCGAAGATGACCTTGTATTTGGGGATACGCTCTCAGGCGAGCTTACAAGACAAAGCGGAATAAATGTAGGCTTTTATGAGATATTGAATGGAACAATAACAAATGATAATAACTCAAATTATGACATAACGCTTGTTAGTGTGGACTTTGAAATAGAAAGAAGGCCGATAACAGTCACAGCAAATTACATGCACAAGGTATACGGTGAGAATGACCCGGAGTCGTTCACATACGAGCTTAGTGAAAACGCGCTTATGTACGGGGATACTCTCTCAGGCGAGTTGACACGACAGGCGGGAGAAGATGTTGACTTGTATACGATTTTGCAAGGAGATGTAACCAATGAAAGTAACGACAATTATGACATAACATATGTGGATAATGATTTTGAGATAAGAAGAAGACCTCTTGAGATTTCAGCAGAAGCCAAAGAAAAGATATATGGAGAGCTTGACCCGGCATTGACATTCCAGATTACAGAAGGAGAACTTCAGTTTGAGGACACAGTTCGCGGCGAGCTTGAAAGAGAAATAGGCGAGGATGTGGGAGAATATGACATAAATGCGGGAACGGTTGATAATGAAGAGAACCCGAATTATGACATAACCTATGTAAAGGCCACATTTGAGATTGAGAGAAGACAAATCAAGATAAGCGCAAACTACCACGAGAAGATATACGGAAACAATGACCCTGTATTTTCATATGAGATAGTGGAAGGAGAGCTTGTACCGGGAGATGTACTGGAAGGGGAATTGCAAAGGTCGGAAGGAGAGAGTGTCGGTCTTTATACGATAAATCAAGGCACAATAAACAATGATTATAACTTAAACTATGATATAGAGTATGAAAGTGACAGGCTAAGGATTTTGCAAAGACCTCTAATAATAATAGCTGACAAGCTGACAAAGACATATGGAGATGATGACCCAGAGCTAACGTATAGCTTTATGCAGGGCAGTTTGGCATATGACGACGAGCTTCATGGTTCGTTAAGCAGACAACCCGGAGAGAATGTGGGCGAATATATAGTGAATGTAGGAAACCTCGCTGAACATCCTTTGAACAGCAATTATAGCATAACTTATCAGTTTGATTTCTTTGAAATAGCGCCCAGACCGATAACAATAACCGCGGATTATAAGAGTAAGGTATATGGCGAGAGCGATCCTCAGCTTAGCTACGAATTGACTCAAGGCTCATTGGTGGAAGGTGACAGTTTGAGAGGTTCATTGGTTAGGAACATCGGCAACGATGTAGGCGAGTATGAGATATTGCAAGGAACGATTAACAACTTGAACAACCGCAACTATGACATAACATATATTGGCGATATGTTTGAGATTATGCCAAGGTCGATAACAGTGAGCATTGACGAGGGCATAACAAAACACTATGGCGATGAAGATCCTGCGTACAGCTATCATATTAGCGAGGGAGATTTGGCATATTATGATACTTTGGTAGGAGAATTTGACAGAGAAGAAGGCGAGGCTATTGGCAGTTATGAGATATTGCAAGGAAGTGTTGACAACGAATCCAACCCCAACTATAACATAAGTTTTGAAGGTGGAATACTTACGATACAGCCAAGACCCATAACAGTAACGCCTGAAGATTTATCAAAGGTATATGGAGAAGGGGATCCCGAACTCAACTATGAGGTTACCGAAGGCGGACTTGTTTTTGGAGACGAACTTGAGGGCGAGATGTACAGAGAGTCAGGAGAGACAGCAGGCGAATATGAGATATATCAAGGAACAGTGACAACAGAGAATAATGATAACTATGTCATAACCTATGAAAGCAAAGATTTTGTAATAGAAAGGCGTCCGATAGTTCTAAGCGCAGAGGAAAGGTCTAAGGTGTATGGCTATGACGACCCGACATTTGCTTATGAAATAACCGATGGAGAAATGGTAGGAAGCGATACGCTATCGGGTGAGCTTAGTCGTGAAGAGGGCGAGGATGTAGGTCTTTATCAGATAACCCATGGAACACTAAATAATGATAACAATCCCAATTATGACATAATACTTAGCGAAAGATACTTTACTATAACACAAAGATTGATAGTCATAGAGGCAAATTACAGAAGTAAGATATATGGAAACGATGACCCCGAGCTTACATATGAGATAACATTCGGCAACTTGCTGGAGGGCGACGAGCTGACAGGCGAACTTGAAAGAGAAGAAGGCGAAGAGGTCGGTTCATATGAAATCAATCAGGGCTCTCTTGACAACGCTAACTATGACATAATCTTTGAAAGTGACACATTTGTAATACACAAAAGACCGTTGACCTTGTACGCTTTTGAACAGTCACATCCACATGGAGAGGAAATAGACCTTGATGATATGGAATTTGGTATAGAGGGTAATCCATTAGATGATGATCTGGACGATATATATGAAGGAGTAAGAGTTGTGACAACAGCAACAGAGGATTCGCCGGTAGGAACTTATCCTATTATGATAGAGCAGATTTATGAACTTGACAATTACAATTTGTCCTTTATCCCGTCAGTTTTGACAATCACTGCAGGAAGTTTTGAAGAGGGAGAGGATGTTTGGTTTGAAGATGAGAGAGTTATATATGACGGACAAGAACATACTCTTGAAGCCGGTTTTGATATTGACGGAGTGACAGTAACTTATTCCAACAACAAAGGCACGGAAGTTGGAATATACCATGCCACAGCAACTTTCCAAAAAGAACATTATCAGGATATGACCCTTAGCGCAAGACTTATCATAATGACCAATGAAATCACAACAACCGAACCTGTGCCAAGAGGCATAGTATCAGCAGACGAAGGGTTTGACCCCTATACTGTACCGGTTATACGCCAGAGCACAGACGATAATATATTTACTCTTGCAAACAGCATACTTGACAAAGAGGCAAGGGAAGAGGTGAAAACAATACTAAACATAAAGCTTCGCTCGGATGCCGAGGAAATTTCTCCTTCGGAATCAATTCAAATTAAGCTTCTGATTCCTTCCCAGGTTGAAAACCTTGATACTTTGAGATTAGTTCACATAACAAGTATGGGCATCAATGATGTTGAATACACCATTGAAGGCGATTATATAGTATTCTATGGATATGAGCTTGGCGACTACGCTTTCATAACCGCCGAGGAAGCGCCTTCATATGAAAAAACAGCCCAGATTATATTCTATACAGCAATAGGAGGGTTTGGTCTTGTTATTGTAATAATAATATCCACCGCCTTTAAGAAAAAGAAAAAGAA
>CAZVHD010000086.1:0-6948 GCA_964626765.1 uncultured Christensenella sp. | reverse complement strand
TAAAAGAGCTTGACAAATGTGTAGGTGGACAAAACCTAAAAAGAACACACGGATTGCTAATTGGTCCCAAAATATCATTTGTTTTAGCAGAAGCTATACTTAGTGCAATTGATAAAGAGTTGCGAAAATCACTTCAGGAGCTAGACATAGCTTTTGTAAGATTCGTCGATGATTATGATGTATTTTTAAAACATAATGCAGATGCGGATGCAGTTTAGGATTTTCGAAAAAATTGCCCGTGATAAATCAAAGATTGAAAGATTAATTTTTGTCAAGAATATTTATTATTTTTAAATAATACTGTCACCGAACTTGCACACCTCACCATTGATTAATTTCCATATTATGGTATTATCTATATATATGTGTAGCTGTATGAATGGTAATAGCTTAATATAAAATAGGGATAGCTATGATATTAGAAGAATAGAAGATAATGACATTGTACGCGTTTCTTTATCGATTATAAGGAATCTTGATGAAATAATGAAAAAGCACCATTCTGAAGAAGTAATTGAAAAGTTTAAATCTCATAATACAATCGAAAACCTTAGGCAACAGATGTCTTGGAAGGATATTCTTGTAGTAGAAGAAGACAATGAAATAGTTGCTACTGGAGCAATCGCCAATTTTGGCTCTAAGCAAATTACAAGATATTCTATTTCTAATTTTTTTGTTAAACCTGAATTACATAGAAAAGGTATTGGAAAAGCATTATTCAATGAATTGAAAAAGATTGTTGTTGAAAAAGGCGCTAAGATTTTACATGTGCCAAGCAGTAGAAACGCTATTGAGTTTTATAAGGGTTTAGGATTTAAAGTAGACAGCTTACAGCCAGATGTCGAAGAAGAAATCACATGGATGAAGATGAAGATAAATGAATGAAAGAGTTCATAGAATAAAATATGTTAAGATACTAGAAATGCTTAGGCAAGAGAGCGATGAAGATAGACCTCTTACCACTATTTATATTATAAAGAAGCTGAAGGAAAGAGGTATCAATATTGACCGCATAACCTTTATGATGATATAATAACCTTAAACGACAACGGCTATGCTTTTGTGCTCATGTCATCATAAGTTGATTGATGATTTTTTACAAAAAAAATTCTTTTAGAATTAAAAAAGCACATGAGATAAGAGTATCTTATTTAAGGGAGAAAGAAAAGGGACTTTTAACTATGTTAGAGCATATACGCAACCTTGCCTGTATCCTTATTAGAGGTGAATTTGGTCATTGTTTTTCATTCTGTTATATATTATAATAAAAATATAAAAGGTACCTTATAAATAAGGTATGCATAAGATATAGAACAAGAGGGATATATATTATGAAAAAAATTATTAAAATTTTGTCAATTATTATTGTTTTATCTTTAACCTTTACATTATTGATTTCTTGTGGTAAGAACGGTGATTACATTGAGAACAATATGGGATACCCAAATATGGAAAACAATCCAAATGATAGTATTAATGACAATCAAAATGAGTTTAATGAAATTGTGGAAAATGACTTTATTGAAGCTAGGGATAATCCCTCATCCATATTTTCTCTTTCGGTAAATACTGCAGGTTATTCCCTCTTAAGGCGTACCATAAATGACAACTCTCCCATAGATAAAAACCAAATAAAAACCGAAGAGATTGTCAATTATTTCAAATATGATTATCCCAATCCGGAGGAAGGCGAACCATTGTCTTTGAACGCCAATCTTTTTGATTGTCCTTGGAGCGATGGAAAATTGCTTACTGTTGGACTTAAGGCGGAAGAATTGGATATTACTGAAGTAAGAAACAATCTTGTGTTTTTACTTGATGTCTCGGGCTCAATGAGAAGCCATGACAAACTGGGTTTGTTAAAAAACGCTTTTCTTATGATGTTAGAAAATTTAGATGAAAATGATATGATATCAATTGTAACTTACGCCAGTAAAGACGAAGTTTTGCTTTCGGGCGCAAATGGCGGAGAAAGCGTTGAGATATCCCAAACCATAGAAGAATTAGAGGCGGGAGGTTCAACTGCCGGCTCGCAAGGCATACAAACCGCGTATTCTCTTGCTGAAGATTACTTTATTGAAGACGGCAACAACAGAGTTATATTGGCAACTGACGGAGATTTCAATGTTGGTATTTCTAATCAAACTGACTTAGAGGATTTTATCTCTACAAAACGGGAAAGTGGAATATACTTGACTGTTTTAGGGTTTGGATATGGAAACTTAAAAGATAACAATTTAGAAACCTTAGCAAACAAAGGCGACGGGAACTATGGATATATTGATACTATTAACGAAGCAAGGCGCGTTCTTGTTGAAGAAATAGGAGGAACACTAAATACTGTGGCAAGAGACGCCAAAGCAAAAGTAATTTTTAATCCTGCAAAAGTAAGGAATTATAGATTAATAGGATATGAAAATTTGCTCTTAACGGAAGAGGAATGGGAAGACTCAAACACAGATGCGGGCGAGATCGGTTCGGGGTTTACGGTAACTGCTGTTTATGAATTAGATTTGGAAGATTCTGAAGAACCCAGTACCATGGATGACAATCTTTTGAAAGTAGAGGTCAAATATAAGTCCCCCGACAAAGATGATGATACTGAAAGAGAAATGAGCGTTTTTGCCGACGAAAGCAATATAACAAGTCAACCCACCGAAGATATGCTGTTTATATCCGCAGTGGTGGAAACCTGTTTGTTACTCAGAGAATCTCAATATAAGGGCGAAGCCAATATTAACAATGTATTGACCAGACTCAATAATCTTGATAATTTGGAAGACAACAGCTACAGACTTGAATTCAAAGGATTGGTAGAAAAACTAATAGAAGATTATTTTATTGATAATTCATCCGAGGAATGATTTAGAATATAAATCCTATCTAAAGAGCATATTGGGGAAAATATTGAAACCAAATTTTCTATATGATAAAATATTGTTATTGAGCCCTGAATTTATATGCTCAAAAGAATAGGAGATAGTATGAAAAAACAAAAATTGATTGTTTTAATTTTGGTTATCGCGGTACTGTTAACATCGTCGTTTTTTGCTTTTGGATGCAACGATAAAGAACCTGCGTTTGCAAAGGCTGTGGACAGCGATGACGGATACGCGTATGTTCGGATGCCTCAAGACAGAGAGCTTAGGATTTTGCAGGTTACCGATATGCATTTGGAAACATGGATGGTTGGAGACGAAAGTCTATGGAATCTTCTTGGGATTGCCGGAGACAATGCGTCTTCTTTGGTTTTATTAGAAAAACTTTTATCGGCAGTTAATCCAGATTTGGTGGTGTTGTCGGGCGATATGGTGCGTTCGTGGACACATGACAATCTTGAAATGTATGCAAGAATTGCAGAAATTATTGAAGAAAAAGAATTGCCATGGATGCCCATGTTTGGAAATCATGACAGCGAATATGATTTTGAATCAAATCAGCTTTTACATGCCGAACTTGCATCAGAACTTGCAAAGTACCCCTATTGTTTAATGAGCGATACTTCGGGAGCCGCCGTTGGCGAATATTTTGTAAACATAAAAAATAGCGATAACGATATTATTTATACTTTGTGCGCCATGGGCGTATATTATGAAGTCTGATTACGGATAAATTTGCATCCGGCTGGTCTTTTTGCCGTACGGACGAGCAGATAGAATGGTATGAAAATACATTAAAAGAAGTGTCCGCTATACAAAATGGCGAAGGCGGCGAGCTTTTGCCTTCCATGTTATTTACGCATGTGCCCGTTCCCGAAACTTTGACGGCTTGGGAACAAGCGTATAATGACGGCGAGCCAAATGAAAAATACCATTATGGTAATTTGTTCAGCGGAAAGTCGACTTGCAGAAGGTATCTTGGAGAGGATATGCTCTTTGATAAGGTTGTAGAGTTGGGCAGTACAGAAGCTATGTTTTTTGGGCATTATCACGACAATGATTTTAGCGTGGATTATCAAGGCGTAAGGTTGACAGCGGGACAGATGACTACCAATAATATGGACTATCGCATTGATATAGAGTATAATGATTATTATATACCGACAGAGATTGATTTTTCAAGGTTATTTGACTATGGTGACAATCGAGGCGGTACTTTAATTGAACTTTCTTCAAGCGGAAGCTTTGGCATATCGCAAGCTCTTGCCCGCGAGGTAATTCCCGATTATAACGATTGGGGAATGGATTATGACAGCTTATATGACCGATTGTCTCAAGACGGCATAAAGGTAAGTAGATAACATAAAAATAATATATTACAGTATTTAATGATTTTTCAAAACAGATTAAAGTTTGGAGAGTATAAAGATATGGGAAAACATGCAAGCGCAGGCAAAAAAGCCAAGATTAGAAAGCCTTTTCAAAAAAGGGTGTGGGTTTGGGTAATACTTTGTATAGTTGTTTTTGTTTTAGGGGTGGCTCTTACTATGCCTTTTATGTATAATGTACAGGCTGTTATATTAAGAGTTGCTTGTAAACCGAGAAATGTTTCAATTCCTGATGATTATGATACTATTTTGAATAATACTGTTATGACAGAGGATATTTCTTATAATTCTATTTATAAAAACGGATATATGGATATTATTTCTCCAAAAGATAATACAGAAGACCTTCCCTTGTTTGTTTATTTTCATGGCGGTTACTATGTAGCGGGTGACAAAGAAGGTTCTGAGCCTTATTGCAGAATGGTGGCTAATGAGGGATATATTGTAGCAAATGTCAATTATGTTTTGGCTCCTGACGAGCATTATCCAGCCCAAGCGATACAAGCAAATGAAGCCATAAACTTTCTTATGCAAAATGCATCGGACTATGATATAAATACCGATAATATATTTATCGGCGGAGATAGCGCCGGCGCTCATTTATCAGGATATATGGGCGCGTATTATACAAACAATGAACTGAGTCAGAAACTTGACATATCGCCTGCGATTGAAAAAAGCCAGCTTAAAGGTGTTGTATTGCTTTGTGGCTTTTATGACATGTATACTGTCAGAGATACAAGATTTCCCTTTATTAACGATGCTATGTGGATGTTGACCGACAAGAAAAAATACGAAGAATATAGCAGAGTGGACGAGCTTAACACAATAGAAAATGTTACTGACAATTATCCCAATACATACCTGCTTTGCGGAGATAAAGACCCGTTTTATCCTCAAAATGTGGCAATGAAAGAAAAGTTGGAAGAAAAAGGTATTAATATTACTTCTTATCTTCCTGTGTCGCAAGAGAACAAACTTAAACATGAATTTCAAAACGATTTCGACATTGAAGAGGCCTATACGGCAATGTCATTGCTGATTGATTTTTTTGCCTCACATACAACATAAAAAAGTAGCTCTAGTATTTTTGTTTTTTTTTAGAATTGCAATATATGAAATAGAGTAAATTGCTTTTAATTATGGTGATATACAATTAGTATTACGGAGATGAAGTTATACAAAAAGAATATAAAAGCATCTTTAGAGATAATTAAAAATAAGGATTAAACTCATCCTCATTAAAAAAGGTCTTTGCATAAACAGCATAGACCTTTTTTTGTCTTTAGTGTCCTTTTGATTATTACATACTAGCCATTTTTCTGCACTCGTCTGCGCAAATTCTGCAAATATCTGCGCATATTTTGCAATGCTCGTCGCTAAACATATCACACTCTGTTGTGCAAACATCACATACATCTGCGCACATAGCGCAATGCTGCTTTGCAAATTGACTATTAATAGCCATCATGCAACTTGACATTTGGCACATTTTAGAGCAACCAATAAGCGTCTTGATGCATTTTCTTCTGGCATTCAAGTCGGGCTCGTTTATACATGCCTCAAAACACTCATAGCAAGCCTGAGCGCATCTGTTGCAAGCATCAATACAAGCTTGCATATTGTCAACAACTTTATTAATTATTCCCATATCTTCTCCTTATCTTGAATATAAATAGTATATCAATACATTATTATTTTATTATTTTTACTTAACAAAAAGGATTTGCAAGTATGGAAGGCAAAAAGGTGACCCTGCATATTTGCAGGGTTATAAGTAAAAAGATTGATTACTTAAGAATCTTTGTAGCTTTAATAATATAAGGAATGCTCTTCTTCTTCCTTATCGGCAATTTCTTTTGTTCGTGAAGAGTTCCTCTAGGATGCTGGGGCGCGGCATAAATTGAATATAATTTTATAGGAATATTGCCTATAGCAAGCATTGCGCCACAGTTTTCTTGGCTTTATGTTTATATTATAGTGAACTATTGCTATATCTTAATTGCATAGTTTATATATTATTGATATAATTATAGTACTTTATTAAGATTCAACGGGAGACAAGTTAATATGGTACATTTAGTATATTGTGACGATAAGTCCAAAGAGTTGTCAAAAATAACAGAAGGCAGCAAAACTATGGTTCTACGGGGAGCTGCAGGAAGAAAAATTCCACATAGTAGAGTTTTCAAAGATGAGAGGCTTTATTTTATGGAAAAAGGAAGCGCCAAAATAAGTGTTAAAGCAGTTGTGAAAAATGTATTGAATTATGTAAAGCTTGATGATGAAAAAATAATACAAGTTATTGAAGCCAACAATAGCAAATTAAAATTTACTGAAAACCAAAAGAAAAGATGGCATAAAAAATGTCTTTGCCTAGTCGAATTTGGAAATGTGGAAAAGATAACCCCTTTGGATTTTGAAAAACAAAAAAATATGGATGACTGGTTAATAATCGATAAAATTGAAGATGTGGTTGTTGGGACAAGCATACCTTATAATTATGAAAAATCAAAAAAGCCTTTTTAAGCGGGCAATGGCTTCAACCTCCTGGAGGTCTTCCCGTAGCCCTTATTACGGCAAGGACACAATAATGAGACTTTGCAAAAAAGATAAAAAGGTGTTGAGCTTTGGGGATAAGATGGGATATATCAGTAAGAAATGATTCCAAGTTTATTAAT
>CAZVHD010000085.1:0-6954 GCA_964626765.1 uncultured Christensenella sp. | reverse complement strand
ACTTACAGAATCCATAGAATTACCTTATACCATAACAGGAGGAACAACCTTCTACACAAAATGGATAAACATTAATGAAGGAAATGCCGAACTTGAGTATTCCAACATTATTGCCGGAACTCATAAAAGGCTTATTGGATATAACGGAAGCGATTCAATAATTTACATACCTGATACAGACGAAGGAACCCCCGTAACAGAAATTGACAATGAAGTATTCAAGGATAAAAACATAGTTAAGATTCATTTTGGTAACAATATAACTCTTATTGGAAATGAAGCTTTTGCAAATACAGCTTTAGAAGACACCGTAACTCTTCCCGAAGGTCTTGAGGAAATAGGACAAGGAGCTTTTTCAAATAGTTCGGATATAGAGACTGTGATTATTCCTGAAACAGTTGATACAATAGGCGATGGAGCTTTTGAAGACTGTTCAAGTCTTTCTAGCGTAGTCTTTGAAGGAGAAAGCGCGCTTACTGAAATAGCAAACGACCTATTCAAAGGATGTTCTAGTCTTGAGATAATAAGTTTAACTTCCGGAATAGACAGTATAGGAGAAAGCTCTTTTGAAAATTCCGGACTTGAAAGTATTGACCTTTCCGGTATTGGGCAAGTAGGCGTAAGCGCTTTTGAAGGTTCTGAACTTAATCAAATTACAGGAACAGAAGATTTAACAACTGTACAAGAGAACGCCTTTGAAAATATAAAGATTCAAAGCATATCATTGCCCGTAGTTGAGCAAATGGGAGAATATGCCTTTGCAAATAACACTAATCTTGAAAGCGTAACGATTGGAGCGTATCTATCAGAGCTTGCATCATATACATTTATGAATTGCAGTTTATTAACTAGCATTATTTTTGAAGAAGAAGTAGTTGAAGAAGAGCTTAATGGAATTGGCAGTATTGAAGATTACGCATTTATGAATTGTAACAACCTTATATCAATAAACTTGCCTCAAACATTAATCGAGATAACAGGTTTAGCTTTTGATGGAGCTTATAAACTAACAGAGATAACAGTAGATGACGAAAATCCTGTTTTGAAATCCATAGATGGCGTATTATTTACAGAGGAAGAAGGAATTTTTGCGCTTACTTATTATCCTGCGGGTAAAGTAACTCAAACTTATAGTATTCCAACAGAAGTAGATACACTTTTGCCATATTCTTTTAAGGACGCCAGCGTTGCTAACATAGTTATTCCTGCATTAGAGACTTTCTCTACGAATGTTTTTGATTCAAAAATTATATCTACCATAAGACTTTTAGGGGATGTTCCCTCAATGATTGTGGGAGAAGGCTCTATGTTTAATGAAACTCTTACAAAGCTTTATGTTGAACAAGAGTATCTTAACAATTACTTAGGAACATCGGGATTTGAAATGGCTGAGGTTTATCCTGAAACACCTCAAATGGGCTCCTATGACGAGTCTAGCGGACTTATTTATATCGTAGAAAATGATACGGTAAGAATTGTGGGCGCAGACCGTTCACTGGAAACAATAACCGTTCCCGCAAGCATTGATTCAAAGACAGTAACTCATATTGTAGATTATGCCTTTGAAAACTGTGATATTATGCATACAGTTAACATCAACGCCGTATTAGTTGAGCTTGGAGAATATGTGTTCAAAGGATGCGATTCACTCATAAATGTAAATTTTGCGGCAATTCAGAGAGAGGGCGACAACACCGAAGCTACTATTATTAATCTTAACGCATTTGAGGATACTCTTTGGTACAAATCAAGCGAATTGGTTATTATCGCTGATACAGCGTTTGAATATAAGCTGGTTATGGATTCTGAAGGCGAACCCATAGAAAAGACAACGCTTAATATCCCTGGTGGAGTGGAAGTATTAAAAGATGGTTTGTTTAATAATGAAGCAGGCGAGATGCTTGAAACTATTACATTGCCTCAGACACTTGAGGTTATAGGCGAATATGCTCTTAGCAACACCAAAATAACCCAAATATCTATACCGGCGGCTGTATATGAGATAGGCGAAGGAGCTTTTGAAAATTGCTCAAGCCTGGAGGAAATAAATATCTTAACAAACTCTTTGACTAAGATTGAAGATATGACCTTTAAGGGATGTCAATCTCTTACGCAAGTTACCATTCCTAATTCCATAAGAGAAATAGGAAAAGAGGCGTTTATGAACTGTAATTCATTGACAAAAGCCAATATATCAAGTTCTGCCTCTCTCACAAAAATAGGAAAAAGGGCATTCAAAAATTGTTCTGCTCTTCCCATTATGACAATTCCCGCAAATGTGGGAACAGGACTGGGTTCAGAAGAAACCGCTATCGGTGACGAGGCTTTCTTCAATTGCGAAAGTCTTGTATATATAAGGATATGGAATACCTCTCCCGCGAATATAGGAACAGATGTTTTTGGAGAAAATTCAGTGCTATATGTTGAGAATAGCCAAGATGAGGCAGTCTATTGGTCTTATTATGATGAATGGGTTGACTATCAAAGTCAAATAAAGGAGCAGTCAGATTCCCCAAGAATAGAATTTGTTACAAACAGAGATGCCGATGGAAATACGGTATCCGAACTTGACCATATCGATATAGAAAGCCAAAGAACAGCGGCGCTCTATTCAGCTCCTGTGTTACCTTCTGTTGAGGGATTCATTTTTGTTTGTTGGACTGAATATGACGGAACAGAATGGGTTCCTGTTCAGTATCCTTATTATACAAAAACAAGTTCTACATTAAGAGCAAGATGGGTCAGAACAAATGAAGGTTCATTGTCCGAGGATGATTTGACTTATAATTCATCAATGCAAGGATATATCATCAATACATATACGGGTTCTCAAACAAAAGTTGTTATTCCCGCATATTTTGGCGAATATCCTATAATATCAGTTGGAACAGGCGCATTCAACGGAAGAGATGATATCACGGATGTTATCTTTGCTGACAACAGTCAAATAACAATGATTAGAAGTTTTGCTTTTGCAAACATGACAAATCTTGAAAACATCAATTTACCTTCATCTATTATAGATATAGAAGAAGGAGCTTTCCAAAATTGCATTTCGCTTAAAGAAATGTTCATTCCTGATAGCGTGGAATTTATTGGAGAGAATGTTTTTGAGGGATGCTCAAATCTCGAATTATCATATCAGTCACAATCCAAACTTAAATACGCTTATGTCAACAGTTTTGAAGATACAAAATGGTATGCTGAGCAATTGGCCAAAGATTCTGATTTTGTAATCGCCGGAAACCTTTTGATAGAATACATACCTCAAGAACAACAAAATCTTGTAACTCTTCCCATAGAGGTAATAGCCATAAAAGAAGAAGTCTTTATGGATAATAACGATGTTGTGACAATAGAAATTCACCCTTATGTCGAGTTTATAGGACAAAGAGCATTTTATAATTGTTTGTCTCTTATTAATGTTGATTTCGGGACATCTGAACTCAGTCACATAAATCATGTCGGCGACCAAGCTTTTGAAAACACACCATGGAAATCAATGCAAGAACAGTTTGTTACTGTGGGCACGGTTCTTATCGAGTATGTGGGAACTCAAACCGTAGTTGATATGCCTTATTATATAACAGTAATAGACGAAGGAGCTTTTTCTTATAAGGCAATTGAGGAAATTACCTTGTCTAGCGAACTGCAAAAGATAAACAAACGAGCATTTTATAACTGTTCTAATCTTGAAAGCGTTTCTATTCCCGTAAATGTGGATTATATTGGAGAAGAGGCTTTCAGAAACAATTCAAGTTTAAGAGCGCTTACTTTTGAAGGAAATGCGGTCAAAGAAATAGGAGAAAAAGCATTTATGGGATGTACCGCTTTAGGAAGCGATACAAACAACTTGCTTCTTACGCTGCCTTCTTCTCTTGAGTATCTTGGAGAGCAGGCTTTCGAGGATTGCAGTTCACTCACCAGAGTAGATATGCAAAGCACAAAGGTTATAGAACTCAACTCAAGAGTTTTCCATAACGCCACCAGCCTCAATCAAATTACACTTTCACAAACTATAGAGACTATCGGTAACAATGCATTTGCAAACTGCCATGTGCTTGAAACCATAGAAATAGAAACAGGCAACGCGCTAAATAAAATTGCAAACAACGCTCTTATTGATACTGCTTGGTACCAAAGAAGCGTTCCAGAGGAAGAAGAGGATATAATCATATACTTAGGGAATGTACTTTTGAAATAGAGGCAAAAAGAAGCTAGCGAAATAAAGCCCGATGTTGTTATACCGACTGTTATAAAGTATATCGCTCAAGAAGCTTGTCAGGGAAGCAGAATAGCTTCCGTAACTTTCCCTTCAGATCTTTTGGAGATAGGCAATAATGCTTTTTCGGGATGTAGTTATCTTAATAATGTGATAATCCCTGACAGTGTTGAAATCATAGGCGAAAGAGCTTTCCATAATTGTTCAATTTTGGATAACATAGAACTTGGAGACGGTTTGGAAAGAATAGAAGCCTATGCTTTTGCAAACAGTAATCAACTGAGTAAGGTTAAACTAAATAGACTAAGTTATGGACAACTCACCATAGACCAGGAAAGAGAAATAGCAGAGGCCATAGACGATGGCGCTCTTGACAGTTGGCTTGACGACAATCCTGATGTCTTTGTAGGAACAAAACTAGTAAATCAAAACGCGTTCGATGATACCTCGGAATTCCTAAGAATATATGTGGTTAGAGATTCAAGAAGTATCAACATAGAAATATACAAACTTATGTGGACAGGGATGACAAGCAATCTCTACAACGACGGAGAGCTTCCCACAGTAGAATTTACTACAGTAGGAAACGCTGAGCCAATAGAGCCGCTCAGTACAGAGCTATTGAGAGAAGACGATATCCAAACTGAATATAAAGACCATACTCTTTTGGGCTGGGAATTGAACGACGACCAAGGCGAATTGATAACATTCCCCTTTAAGGTCACAAGAGATATTGAGCTCAATCCTATTTGGATAAGTAACAACAGACCCGTAAACGATTCTGATTTAGGTCTTAATTATGACAATCAGAACAATTCTTATATTATTTACGCCTTTAACCCCTCAAGTATGCTTGTGGATGATACTCTTGTCATAGCCTCAGAAGTAAGTACTTTACCTCTTGTTGGCATTAATAACGGAGTGTTTAGCGAAAGTAATACATCAGATATTATAAAGGTATTGTTTACTCAAAAAGATAATATGGAAATTATGCAAAGCAATATGTTTAAGAACTTTATAAATCTTGAAGAATTTATAATAATAGGAGATAAATCTAATTATGTTGTAGTCGATGGGGTTCTTTATACCGCAGACCAAAAGACGCTTGTAGCTTATCCAAGAGCAAGGAAAGAAGACGGGGAGATAGCCACAAGTTTTGAAATACCCTCAACAGTAACAACTATATTGGCAGACGCTTTTGCGGGAAGCCGTCTTGAAAGTTTGCATATTCCCGACAGTGTTAAATTTGTGGGTGAAGACGCTTTTGACAATAATACAGATCTTGAACAAATCACATTTGGTGAAAACAGTGAACTTCAGGAAGTGGAGTATGGCGCCTTTGATGGAAGCGCATGGTATCAGCAGATTACATCTTCGTTCCGTATTGCAGGGTCATATCTTTTGAGCTATTATGGATATCAAAGCGCAGTAACAATTCCTGACACAGTAAAGATAATTGGTGAAAGAGCCTTTGAAAACAATAATCTTAATAATATAACGGAATTGACAATATCTGAAAGTGTCGTAAGAATCAATCAAGATGCATTCGTAAACTGCAGTGAGATAACTTCAATTATATTCCAAGGCGACAGCCAGCTTATGCATGTGGCAAATGATGTATTTTATGATACTTCTTGGATAGACGAAATGAACCCTGAAGCAAATGAATTCATTCTTGCAGGAAATGTTCTAATAGAATATAATGGAAACAGAACAAATCTTTCTCTTCCCAACGCAGTTAAAGTTATTGGTTACGAGGCCTTCACAAATACCACATTCTCAAACATAACACTGCATAGTGATTTACAAAGAATTGATGATAACGCTTTCTTTGGAGCAAATGACCTTGAATCAATAACTATACCCGCATCGGTAACATCAATCGGCGACAATGCATTCTTTAGTAATATCAATTTGACCGAGGTCTTATTTGCCGATAATAGCCAGCTTATCACTATTGGCGACAATGCCTTTGCAAATTCATCTTCGCTTGAGTCAATAATAGTACCAGACTCAGTCACGACAATAGGAGAGGCAGCGTTTGAAAGATGTATGAATTTGGAAGATATTCAGATTTCCACAAGCAGTCAGATTGAAGAAATAGGCGAAAGAGCTTTTAAGGATTCGGATATTGTGGAAATTTATATCCCCAACGGAATAAGGGAAATTAAGACATCTACCTTTGAAAACTGTTCTTCATTATTGAAAGTAACTTTCTCAGAGGACAATAGAAGACTTACAAAAATAGGACAAGATGCATTCAGAAATTGTGTATCATTAGGCTCAGACCTTGAAGGAGAAGAAAACCTCTTGACAGTAGAGCTTCCCTATAATGTAAATACAATAGAGGATGGAGCATTTTATGGTTGTAGCTCAATGTACGGTATCAAACTTCAGCAACAGGTTACATCAATAGGGCAAGACGCTTTCAGAAACTGCGCATCGCTAGCTAATATAACCATACTTACAGCGACCCCTCCCCAAATAGATGCAAGCTCATTCCACTACAATGCGCATCAAAATGTCAGAATATATGTTAACATAAGTTCTGGACAGACGGTGCTGAGCGAGTATAGAGATTTATGGGGTAACGAGATAGTGGCAAAGTCAGATTTTATAAATGAAAGAGGCTTCAATAACCTTCCGGTTGTGGAAATATACGATGTAGTGGGTGGAGAAGAGGTTCTCTTGGATGAATATACATTCCAGGCTGAATTCCATACAGCCGAAAC
>CAZVHD010000084.1:0-7013 GCA_964626765.1 uncultured Christensenella sp. | reverse complement strand
TATCTCAAAGTTTAACAATCTTTTTCCCTGCTGATTGTATCCCAGCTCGTCGTCTACATATTCAACAAGGATATTATCCATCTCTTCACCTTCGCTGTCCAAAGCAAATGGGTTTTCTATGTTTCCTTGATTGTCCTCATAGATATCTTCATAATCAGATACTTGATATGCGGAATATCTTATTTCCTCTATGGGAAAATAGTAATCCTCTCTTATGGTAAAAACATAAGTAGCGCCTTGATTCTCATTAAAGTATACCTTGTCACTGTCTTTAAGATAATAATCCCCTTCACTCATTGTATAATCTGAAGATATGGACGCATAGGCAACCTTATCATTTCCGTTTTGAAGATTTACCTTTACTATTGAGGGTAAAACGACTATTAACAAAGCTATAATTATTATAAGAAATCTCTTTGGTGTAGTTTTTGTCATTATGGTCCTTATGTTATATAGGGTGGCTTAAAATTATCTGTAAATGCCACCTTTTTTAATCTTGTCTGTCGCAGCTTTTACGGGGTCCTTATTTGCGGTATGTCTTCTCTTATGTCTTGGATTTAACATAAATAGGAATATAACAGAAAGCACAATAACTACAATTACTGCCACCACTCCTATTGACCAGTAGGAAAAATCATTTGTACTGAAAACCACTTCGCCTGAGGAATCTGTATAGAAAGTGATATAGTCGCCTTCCCTTACAAAATTGACCTGTCTGTCGGCTAGTTTCCCCACGCCTTCCACAATAAGATTTTCAGCATCCAAAAATTCGTCAGGTATCTTAATGTATACTTTTACTCTTTCGTTAAGTGTGGTTGCCAACCCATTTTCTTTTATGCTAAAGCTTTGAACCACTGCATTTTGTCCCAGCATATTAGTTAGGATATTCTCTTGATTGTAGGGAGACATAACAGGCTCAAATTCAACTGTCACGCCATCCGTGAAGCCCTCATTGCTTGTAACATATGACTGTGAATTCTTGCAGCGTATTTTTCTTTCGTAGATTTCAATAGTATCCTCATAATATGGTCTTTTAAGCTGATAGTTCTTGGCGCTAAGCCCTGATATTGTATATTCTGTAATCTCAACATTATGTGATCCGGGATTTATTTTTCCATCTTTGGTTCTTGCTTTAAGTTTAAGATTAACCTCGTCCCCTAATAAAACTCCGTTCATCTTCGCATCTATATCAAGTGTTGCCACACCGTCATAAACTTTGTCGCTTACTTCAATATCCTCTAATCTTACTTCCTTTCTTCTGATTTTGAACATTGCCGATACCTGTTTGGGTAAGAAATTGGAATCATTGAAGTATACAACTATATTATATGTGCCCGCGTCAGTTGGCATTATCTGTCCGTACCCTTGATAGACTATGTAATATGATACTTCTGTGGGCTTGGTAGTAATAGTAGGAGGCACAACCTTGCCATAAACCTGTCTTTCCAGCATATCCAGATCAAAGTTTACTTCTTCTATCTCGCCAAGAGTTATATCATAATATATTGTTTGAGAACCATAGTAATTATTGTTGTTTTCCATAACCGCAACAACGCGATAACTTCCTATTTCCGAAGGGGGATTATCATAAGTCTCAACCTCTTCATCGTCTGAAGGAATTGAATAGTATGTAATCTTTATTCCTGTATTTATATGTGAGCCGCCAGAAGAGTATAAATCATCAATAATAATATCGTCAGTATTGACCCTAGCTTTTGCGTCGAGGGTTTTTTGATAGGTGGTAAAATACTTTTCTATCGGTTCGTCGTCCTGAACAAACTCAATCCCTACTTCCTTTTTTGTTATGGTTATATTAAATTCATAGAACTCCTCTTCGTATTCATAATTCTGACTATTAATCCAAGACCTGAACACATAACTGCCGCAAGGCGTTATCTCACCCAGAATGTCAATATCGTGTTCAACTGACAAATTAGCGGGATTTGTTGTAAATGTTGGTAATTCAACAGGCGTACCGTAAACAAAAGTATTGTCTTTTACACTTATTGTGGCGTATGCTCGTTCCACTTCAATCTCAATCTTTGTGGTAAATGAATTGTAATTATTACTGTCTTCCGGTCTGAATCTTATATCAACTATGTATGAGCCGGCATCCCCTAGTACTCGGCCTGAATTTATGTAGGAGAAATCTCCTTCAACATAATCATCAATTCCATGATAATTGACCATGCCGTATCCTTCAAACTCACTGCTATTAAGGGTAGAATAAGCAAGGCTTTGACCATAGCTTATGGGTGTGGGTTTGGGAAGAGTGAATTCTTCCATCGTAGCCTTATCTATTATGAATGTAGCTGCGTTTAGTTTCTGTACTCTGGGATTGCCCTGAGTATCAATACCCATTTGATAATTTTCGCTCAAAATTCTTACTCTTATTTGATAAGTTCCCGCATTAATAGGTTGAACAACTATTCCCTCTTGCATAAAGTCTAGCTGCCACTGCGCTTCATTATCTGCAACATATTTGATAGCGTCTGTCTTGTCGGTACCGTCATAAACAGCTTTGAGATTTGTGAACATGATTTCAGCGTCTGCTCTTGACACATTTATTTCAACATCTATGACGCTCATCGGAGATAAATTCTTGTTGTAGGGTGAGAACAAAAGATTTACTCTATTGACTCCTGCATCCGGTTTGGAAGAGGGATTTTGGAATGTGTATCTTCCCATAACCGAAGACCCTTCATCATAAGAAATATTGCCGCCTGTTATACTTGAATCGCCCAACTTCTGACCGTACACAATATCACTTAACAATGGCTTTGTTATAAGTGTAAGTTCAGCCTGTGTAATTTCAAAACTAACTTCCACATAATTGTTATCTGAGCTTCTCACAATATAATTGTCATGAACCACTTCCACTCTTGCAGTATACATTCCCGCTTCAGTGGGCACTTGCTGTTTTCTGCTGTATGAACTGCTATAATATGTAACCGTAGGTACAAGATCATATTCCACATAAGTAACATCCAATGGTTTGACATTTCCATAGGTTTGTCTCATTGATGATACTTCAACACTAATAGACTTTTTGAGGATTTCAAAATCAAGGACCTTTTCCGCTGTAAACTGCGAATTATTGACAACTCTGACTCTTACATCATAAAGCCCTGCCTGAGACGGCATTGTCGGATTGTAAGAGTTCTCATTTTCTGTTTGTAGCTTAAACTCTATTATAAAATTACTTTGTGATATATCTCCAATTTCTTCGCTTAGAAGTGCATGAGGTTTAATTATTGTCTCGCCAAAAGTAGCGCTTGTGTGTGAAAGACTAATATATTCAGATATGTCAGATTTTGTAATTTCAAATTCAACTGTCTCAACGCCATAATAAACTCCGTCGGATATTTCTATGACAACATTATAGTTGCCCACTTCTGTTCCATCAGAGAGATTTCCGTCTGAATCATAAACCGTTATTGCAAAATTTTCATCAAATAGAGGATGGTCAGTATGTGAGACTCTAATTTCCATATCACTTACGCTTAATGGCATAGCGTCAAAAGATTTCGAGGTGTTGTTAATATAAATATTCTCCTCTTCAACCTTATGATAAACACTTATTGTGACTTGGTCTTCAACTGTATTGTAGTTATTTGATGTAAACTTGAAGTAGCCTGTAAATTGAGGTGTTTCAGTTGGTAATTCGAAAAGATTGCTAAGATTATCTACTGTCAAAACTGTATCAATATCAAAGTCTTCACAGCTCGTAAGCTCAAATTCTCCCTCCACAGCAACATCCGGGTTATAGAGATTTATCATTTCCGCATCAAATATCGCCTCTCTCAGCGTTTGACCATAAAAAGCTCTTGCGCCAACTCGATGAATAGTCGGATTAGTTTTATTTACATCTACCGTGACTTGACCTTCCACTATGTTATAAGTGTTTTTGTCCTCGGGGATAAATCTGTAAGTAACTGCTTGGTTGTTCTCCGGTATAATACTCTCATCCACAAACATCAAAGTGCCCGGGGTAGCTCCATCAGGACGTGGCTCTAGAAATCTTATATTAAGGTTTTCTAGGCTCTCTCCATAATTAATCTCTCCCTCGGTGATTACAGTTCCCAAAATAGTTTCTTCGTCGCTAATTACTCTTATGGTTGCGTCAAATATCACATTGGAAAAATTATTTACCGCAAAGGGCTTAAAACTCATTCTTACATCATGATTGTTTGCATGTTCCATAACTCTATTGGGATTTACAAAAGAGAATGTTCCGGGTATCTGCGTTGCTGTGCCTTGTACAAGCTCACCGTCATTGAATTCGCCTGTTCCATCTATGTAAGCGTATCCGCCTATTATGTCAGAATCATTTATGACTTCGTCCACTTCTATATCTGTTAACTGCGGCCGTACAATAACGGGAGTGCCTTCAATTATCTTTAATTTTTCATGCCACTCTGCCTCACCCATATAGTTTTTATCTAAGATTTCCGCTGTAATAGTATATTCACCTCTTTCACGGGGAGCTGATTTGGAGCGGTTATAGAATATTTCTATGAGGACATCTTCGCCTGTTGTCACTCCTGCTGAGATATGATGGGGCTGGGCATTATATTCAACAACGCTTTCCCCATAAAAAACTATATTTTGGCTCAAATCTTTTTGCAAAATAATAACCTGTCCAAATCCGAATATCTCATTAAGGTTATGGGTGTCATCTGGCGTAAATTTATACATTACACTATGCTCTCCCACTTCCAAAGCCATTGTGTTTTCCACAAGCTCGTATGAACCGTCAACAATAAAGTTGTTGAAAACCACCTCGCCTCCATCAATAGCCGCATCTGCGCCATCATCAGTATATGTTAAAGGAGAGATAACCGGATGTGTTTCTATCTCTGGAGTAGACTTACTTATGGTATAGATAAAGTCCGCGCTTCCCGTGTAGTTGTTATCAATAATTTCAACTCTCATATCATAACTTCCCACATCCAATGGCTCTTCTTCGGTAAATTCTTCATTTGCCTCGTCATAGAATTTATACGACCTATTGAGTGTGTAAAGAGGCCTTGGGCTTACTCTTATTCTATTAACATCATTTTGAAGTTTTGTTCTGGGCTCGCCTAAATATTTATACTCAAAGTCTCCACTATAACTTAGGTCTACTACTGCTTTATTTATGACAAGCTGATTTTCAAAGCTGTCTTGGTATCCGTTATTCATATTTTCGGGGAAATCTATCATTATGTTGTATGTTCCCGCATTAAGGGGTTTGCTGTCATAAACATCACCAAGCTCTCCATCCTCAAGAACTCTTTGATATCTAACTACTGAATGAGCTGAGGAGGGCATATATTCAATAATAACCGGAAGATCAACCCCATAAGTCTGATTGTTGTTAAATATGCTTATTTGCGCCACTGTTATAGTAAGAGAGCTTACTGCGACAGCCTCATAATTATTGTCTCTTATTTCCAATACTACATCATATACGCCAACATGTCTGGGGGCCTCGTCCATTTGAACCCCGTCATAATCAGTAAATGTTTGATCTATCAATACATTAATGCTATCACCATTCATATCTTCGGCTCTAGCGTCAAGAGTGATAACACCATTATTAAAGGCCTGCTCTTTGCTTTGCTCTTCAACAATAATGACAGCTTCGGCAGGCGCAATAGTATATTCTTCCATTGTCTCGCCCTGATAATTTTTATCATCTATTTTTACTAAAACGATATAAGTACCTGCTTCCACTGGTACAGTATCACCAGTCGCATCATATGTGATTGTAACTGATAAATATCTGTCCATTTCAGTCATTTCCTCGCCTGGCTCGGTTAAATCAACATAATATTCAGTTTCCCCGTCAGTTCTTATGACAACACTGGTTTCATAAGTTACTTGTTGACTTTCTCCGCTATATACATGTTCAAGATTGCCAACAGTTACTTCAGATGTTGCCTTTTGCACTCTCAAAGGAATGTTCAAATATACCGTTTCGTAATTTGTAGTGTCATTGGGATTGAAAACAACATCATAATCAACATTGCCTACTTTAAGTGGCGTGTCAGGTTCTCCATCAAAATCAAAAGAACCTTCAACAGTATAATAAGCGGTAGGGTGTTGCATCCGTCCTCCACTTAAAGTAACGCCTGACATATCCATATTATATCTGATAGTTCCCGCCACGGGCGTTGTATGAAGTATGGGCGTTGTCTTTTCTATTACATAATCATGGGATATCTCACCCTGAAAATTGTTATCTACAACAACCACTTTTACCGTATAATCTCCAGCAGGAGTATATGCCGTCATATTAACAGAATCGTCCTCGCTGTCATAATAGAAATAGTCTGTTCTGAATGAATTGTCCAAAACTCTTGTCTCTCCTACAATTCTATAGATATCAACTGCGGGATTGGAAAAATTATAACCATAATTTCTGGTTATAGGCTGTTGCTCGTCAATATCAGAAAACTCCATCTCCAACATAGCTTTTTCTACTAATACTGAAAGATATACAAGAGAAACTATGCGAACATTCTCTTCGTCATGTGGAATGAACCTGAACGCCACTTTTCTTTCGCCTGCCGCCAATGCTCTGTTGGTTTCATCAATATATACAAGCGTTCCTGTTATTGGCTGGGAGTTGACTGTTGGATTAACAATTTGGTCGCCTATGGAAACCACTTCGTTTATGTTATATGTAGGAGTATCTCCTTCCTGTTTTGTAAAGCCTTCTATTTCAATATCGTTTGCCAAATCTCCATAGGTTAAAGACTCTATGACAAGGTTTTCAAAAGAAGGAGTGGCTTTTACTACTGTTATGTTTATTCTCGAAGTGGAAATATTAAAATTCACCCTGTCGTCTGGAACAAAAGTTATATACATTGCGTTTGACTCTATGTATACTCCTACATCCAAAACCGTTTCATTCATTTCCTCAACAAACGCTGTTACACTTGGGTCTGATGAGGGATTGTAACGCCTATTTGCAACAATAAACTGCCCCGGTACATTTTGCATTTCATAACTTTCATTGTCCTGAT
>CAZVHD010000083.1:0-7031 GCA_964626765.1 uncultured Christensenella sp. | reverse complement strand
AGCTCATTATGTTCTACTACTATTCGGGTGATATCGAATCGGCGTACAATATAGCCAATTCGGCTTTGAGATTTGCAATCAGGCATGATATCACAAGGGACTTGTCCTTATTGTATACAGCTCTTGCAAACATAGATATGTACTATGGCAAAGTCAAAGACGGTCTTATAAAATACGACAAAGCCGTATCTTTAGACAAAGAAAACAGTTACACAAAATTTTATAATATCTCACAAAGATGTATGGCGTATGCCCGCTATGGCGACTTGAACTATGCAAAGGAAGTGTCGCATATCTATTTGAAATACTGTGAAAAATATGCGCCTCAATACGCAAATATGATGCTTTGTTCTTTGGCTTTTAGTTATTTCAAACTCAAAAACAATGAACAGGCGTATTTTTACGCAACAAGATGTGTTACTCAATCCAAATCAAGGTCAATTTTTTGGCTTAGCGGTATGGCTATCGCAACATCCTATCTTTTGGAAAGAGGCGACTTGAAGGACGCTCACAGTCTTGTTAAAAATATACTCAAATCAAGCTATATATATGGTATGGAAACAATGCTTGTGGACAGCATTGATATATTTGAAAGCCTTTTAGACTTTGCTTATGAAAAGAGCATAGAAACCGAATATGTTGAAAAGATAAGAAACATGGTCAGAAAAAAAGACAGCATGAAACAGGTAAGCCACAATTTGAGAATAAGGTTTTTCGGCTCAACCGCTATTTATTCAGGCGCAACTGAAATACAATGGAAGACCAAAAAGGCAAAAGAGCTTTTCTTGCATTATGTCCTTGCCGGAAAAGACGGTATAGACAGGAATATGATAATAGAATATCTTTGGAAGGATTATGTATACGAGTCAGCTATTAACAACCTTAAAACCACTAATAATATAATAAGAAAGACCTTAAACAATAACGATGTGGATTTTGAGTTGGACTACATAAACAGCAAGTATATTCTACACATAAAAAATGTGGTCAATGATTATGACGAATTCCTAAACCTTATGGAACTTTACAAAATGGAAGAAAATATTGACAACAAAAAGACTATGATGAATCAGCTTCTTGATAAATATAAAGAGGGTTTTGCTGTAGAAATCAACAATGTTGACTTTAATAAACACAGAGCATATCTTACTCAAGAGATTATTATTATGCTTTTGCAGCTTATTTCAGATTTGAAAAAGAGAGATGAGGCTATTGAAGCCAAAAAATATTTGACCTATCTAAAACAGATAGACAACACTGACGAATACAAAAAGCTTACCGAAGATATAAACTCACATCTGGCATAATAAGAAGTGACCAAAGAGTAAGTTGAAGAAAATTGAACATTAATGAAACGATTCCAAAAAGATAGATGGGAAAGCTTTTTTTCAAAAAAGTTAATCTACCTTGTTATATCTTTTGGCGTGACTACTATCGTTTTATAGTTTTTATAATCCACCATACCCGGCATTCCGCCTTTTTGGCGCTTAACATTTTTTCTCAAGGTATAATCAATTTCCACTTTGGCGTCCCCTTTGGCTTCTGAGTAATAAGCGCAAATCTCCGCAGCCCTTGTAAGAATGCTTTCTGGAGGGAAGGAGTGTCTTATAATCGTGTGTGAGCCGTGGTATCCTTTTGCGTGAAGCCATGTATCGTTTGACATGCCTATCTCAAAGGTGACTTTGTCGTTTTGCAGATTGTTTTTTCCCACATATACATCAACGCCTTCAATATTGATATGCATTGGTTTTGAGGGTTGTTCTTTTAGTCTTTTTTGACTTTTTTCAGGTTTTTTGAGATTTCCCAAAATTAAGAGCTCATCTTGAATTTCTTTGAATTCTTGCTTACTTGAAGAAGTTTGTAAGGCTGTTTCAATTGATTTCAAATACTGTTTTTGCTTTTCAATGATTTTTAATTGCTGTATGGCAATTTCCTTTGCTTTTTTGAGTTTGCGATATTTTTTGAAATAAACCTGGGCGTTCTGATTGGGGAAGAGTTTTTCGTCAAGTGGAATCTCAACCTCAGTGTTGTCATAAAAGTTCAGACATTTCAAAAGGGTATCGCCTTTTTTAATGCGGTAAAGATTAGCTAATATCAGCTCTCCCCATTGTTTGTATGTTTTAGCCTTTTTACTTTCTTCTATTTTTTCGCTATAATCAGATTTTCTCTTTTCGAGCTTGTTTTTTAATCTTTTCAAAAGCTTAACAAGTTGTTTTGTGTCGGTTTTTTTGCGGACTTCGAGGTCAAACTCTTGATAGAACTTGTCCAGACATGTATTTATTGAATCAAAATGAACATATTTTCCTTTTGCTGAAAGATAAGGGGTGATATAAAAGTCTTTGACAAAGTTGTCTTTATCATATCTGAGACAGGGTTTATAAAGGTCGGTATGATAGATATTAAAAAAGCTTTTTATAGTTTCATAATATCCGTTTTCTTTTCTTTGTATAATTTCTTTTGCTGTGTCCTTTGAAATACCGCTGATATTGTTTATGATAAATGATACATCAACTTGATTTTCATTTTCAAAGAGCTCTTGCAAGCTTTTGTCATCATCAAGTGATATTTTTTTTTGAGGCGGTTTGGAATATTTGAGGTTTGGCAATACAGGCGTGTCAGACACATCAAAATGGACTCTTTTGATTGCGTCTATTATTGTGAAGTCTTCTTTTGTAAGTATTATATTTGAGTATCTTCCCATAATCTCGCACAAAAGATACATTGTAACTTTGTCGCCCATCTCGTTTTTATTGGTAATTAAAAATTTAATAATACGGTCTGTATTGTGAAGCGAGATGTCCTCAATAACACCTCACCCAAGATGCTTTCTCAGCAGCACACAGAACCCGCTTGCAATAAGGGGATTTTGTTTTTTTGATTGAGTCATTCTAATATTGGGCAGATTTACATTGCTGCTTATTGTAAGCATATGGCGTTTGGGACCAGCCTTCAATTTAAGCGAAATTTCGTCAGTTTCCGGCTGATAAATCTTTTCAATTCTTGCCTTAATTAAATACTGTATAAATTCTAAAACCACAGCTTTAAGGGTAATAACATCATTTGGCATATGGTAATTATACTTTTATAATTTCATATAGTCAACTGTTGAAAACACCTTCAATAAATTGACAATAAAGCCAAAATAAGGGATAATAAGGCTATGGCAAAAGTGAAGAAAGTGTCCTCGCAAGGGGTTTTATATAAAAAGGTGAAAAAAGGCGAAGAGGTTATTGCCTTTGACAATAGACCTTTTGAGGATTTGCTTGACTATATTTATGCTGATTCAAACAATACCTGCAAAATAACACTCAAAGATAAAAAAGGAAAACAAAGAATTGTCCATTCCGAAAAAGAATTTCAAGATGATACTTTGGGTTTGGAATTTGATAAATCAATAAATATAAAGCCAAAAACCTGCTCAAATAAGTGCATATTTTGTTTTGTGGACCAGTTGCCCAAAGCTATGAGAGATACCTTGTATGTAAAAGATGACGACTATCGCCTGTCTTTTATTAGCGGATGCTACATAACTTTGACAAATCTTTCACAACAGGATATAGAGAGGATAATAAGCTATAAACTTTCACCGCTTTACATTTCCGTTCACGCAACTGACGAGACCATAAGAAAAAAAATGCTGGGCGTAAAAAAAGTTAAACCGGTTCTGGAGATAATAAAAAAACTTGTGGATAACGGTATTTCTTTGCACACTAAAGTTGTTCATGTTCCCGGAATAAATGACACCAGTTTGCAAAAGACCATATGCGATTTATATGACGCTAAAGTGAAGTCGTTAGCAATCGTTCCGGTGGGACTTACAAAACATAGACAAGGTCTTCATAAAATAGATTGCGTAGATAAAGACCTTGCAAAAAAGGCTATTCAGACGGTGGAGAGCTTTTATGAAAAACATCCGTATTTTTCATTTGCGTCCGATGAAATGTATGAGATAGCTGAAATGGCGGTTAAGGAATATCAATATTATGGTGAATTTGAGCAAATAGAAAATGGAGTGGGGCTTGTGGCAAAGTTTTTGTATGAGATAAAAAGCGCTCTTGAATTCGCCCCAAAAGCCTTAAACAAAAGTATTGCGGTTTTGACGGGAGTTAGCGGTTATAATACTATGAAAGAGGCGAAGAGTTTGATTGAAAAGACTATAAAGGGTGTGGAAATTCATATATATCCCATAGAAAACAGGTTCTTTGGAAAGACTGTTACGGTGAGCGGGCTTGTAGTGGGAACTGATATTTGTACGGAGCTTGAAAACAAAGAAATACAAGGTGATTTTGTTGTTATTCCCTCGGTTATGTTAAAAGAGTTTGGAGAAGTTTTTCTTGATGGTATGACAATAAAGCAAGTTCAAAAAAGAATAAAAAAGAAAATCGTCGCAAGCGCAGTTGATGGAGACTGCTTTTTGCAAACAATAATAGATGGAGTATAAAAATTTATGATAAAACCTTTAGTTGCCATTGTTGGAAGACCCAATGTGGGAAAATCCACTTTTTTTAATAGATTGGCGGGAAAAAGAATAAGCATAGTGGAGGATACGCCCGGAGTGACAAGAGATAGAGTATATGCCGATACTGAGTGGTGTGGATATAACTTTACAGTTGTTGATACCGGAGGTATAGAAATTCACAGCGAAGATAAGATGTGGCTCCACATTAAAAAACAGGCAGAAATTGCTGTTGACCTTGCGGAAGTCATAGTCTTTATGGTGGACGGAAAGCAGGGCATCTCCAGCGATGATTATGATGTGGCAAATCTGCTTAGAAAATCCAATAAACCAATAATTTTAGCAGTCAATAAAGTGGATAACCCCAAATCAATGAGTCATTTTGATTTTTATCAGTTGGGATTGGGAGAGCCTTTGCCTATATCGGCAGAACAAGGTATAAATCTCGGTGACTTGCTGGACGAGATAGTCAAAAATTTTAACACCCCTCTTAGCGAAGAAGATGATAGTAACGCAATAAAAATAGCGGTTGTTGGAAAGCCCAATGCAGGAAAATCATCTCTTGTCAACAGGATATTGGGATATGACAGGACAATAGTTACTGATATTGCAGGAACGACAAGAGACGCTGTGGATACGCCTTTCAAGGTTGGGGATAAAGATTATGTGATAATAGATACCGCAGGGCTCAGGCGTAAGAGTAAGGTTACTAACGATATTGAATACTATGGAAACATAAGAAGCGTGGACGCCATAAGAAGGGCTGATGTTGCTTGTGTGGTTATTGACGCAAGCGAAGAACTCAGCGAACAAGATGTCAGAATTTGTGGTATGGTTCATGAAAGCAAACGACCCTCTGTTATTGTTATGAATAAATGGGACACCATAGAAAAAGACTCTTATACCTTAAATAAATATAATAAAATGCTACAAGAAAAGTTAAAGTTTATGGATTACTTTGTGCCCGTATATGTAAGCGCTTTGACTGGCAAACGAGTTCCTAATGTTTTAACTGAAATAAACAAAGCCTACCAAAGGGCATCCCAGAGAATATCAACCGGTATCCTTAATGATATAATTCACGACGCTATCGCGATGAACGAACCTCCAACCAAGGGAGGTAAGAAGCTCAAGATATTGTACTGCTCGCAAGTCAGTGTCACTCCGCCCACATTTGTTTTGTTTGTAAACGACCCCGCAATTATGCATTTTTCTTATAAAAGATATTTAGAAAACGCTTTGAGAAAGGCGGTTAATTTTAGAGGAACACCGATTAGAATTATGTTAAGAAACAATAAAGAACTATAAAAGGAGATTTAAGACTATGAAAAAAATGAATGTAAATCAAGCTCAAAAGATTTTGCAAAAGGAACTTGAGAAATATGACTCATTCAAAGAGATGAACCTTAATCTTGATATGTCCAGAGGAAAGCCTTGCAAGGAGCAATTGGATTTGTCAAATGGTATATTTGATATCTTTTCATCAAAAACCGTTGATTTTGGAAAGCCCGATTACAGAAACTATGGCTTGCTGGACGGTATCCCCGAGGCAAAACAGTTTTTTGCGGATGTTTGCGAAGTAAACACCGATGAAATAATGGTTCTTGGAAATGCTAGTCTCAATATTATGTATGACAATATTCAAAGAGCAATGCAGTTCGGCGTTTTGGATAGTCAACCCATGAACAAACAAAAAAATATCAAGTGGCTGTGTCCTGCCCCCGGCTATGACAGGCATTTTGCAGCGACGGAAATATTCGGTTTTGAAATGATAACTATACCTATGAACGATGACGGTCCTGATATGGATATGATAGAAGAGCTTGTCAAAGATGACTTAGTAAAAGGTATCTGGTGCGTTCCTAAGTACTCAAATCCTCAGGGCATTGTGTATAGCGATGAAACGGTGAGAAGGTTTGCAAAACTCAAACCAAAAGCCAAGGATTTCAGAATTTATTGGGACAACGCTTATATGATACATCATCTTGGAGAAGATACGCCCTTATTGAATCTTTATAACGAGGCGAAAAAGGTTGGAAATGAGGACATAGTATATTCCTTTGGTTCAACATCCAAAATAACATTTGCCGGCGCCGGAGTATCTTTTATTGTAACCAGCAAGAAAAATATAGATAGTTTGAAAAAACCCATGAGCAAACAAAGTATCGGTCCCGACAAACTCAATCAGCTTGCGCATGTAAGGTTTTTTAAGAATAAAGAGGGGCTTATGGAGCATATGGAAAAACATGCTCAGATACTCAAGCCCAAATTTGAAATGGTGGACAAAATACTTTCTGAAGAACTTTCAGAGTACGCCAATTGGATAAACCCGACAGGCGGATATTTCATAAGTTGCGATTTGCATGAGGGCACCGCTCAAAGGACTGTTGAGCTTGCCGGAAAAGCCGGCGTCAAATTCACTCCGGCAGGAGCGACATATCCCTATGGCAAGGACGCCAAGGACTCAAATATCAGAATAGCTCCAACTCTTCCGCCAATAAGCGAGCTTGAAATTGCAATGAAAGTTTTTGCTTGCTCTGCAAAAATAGCGTATCTTGAAAAGGTGGCTTCTCAA
>CAZVHD010000082.1:0-7046 GCA_964626765.1 uncultured Christensenella sp. | reverse complement strand
TTATTAATTGTTGTTATTGTTGTTATTGTTGTTATTGTTGTTGTTGTTATTGTTGTTATTGTTGTTACTGTTATTTTCTAATCTATTTATCTTTTTCTTAATAACATCCATTTCTTTATTATTCTTTTTATCGGCGCAAATGCCTTCTTGTCTTGCGATAAGCGACATATTGCTAGTTATGGCGCTTATAAAATCTTTTATCAGCCTTATTTCCTCAGCTGTTCTATCTTTAGAAATCAAAAGGGCAAAAACATTTGCTAAACTGAGGAGTTGACATCTGTTCAAGAGACATACTTGGTCTATCAATTTAATAAAAGAATTGTTATCTTGTTCATTTATTATGTTTTTCATTGTATTATTATATGTTGTATTTTTCCTTTTTGACAAAGAAAGCCCCCTTGACATATTTCCACAAAAGGAGTAATATCATAATCATTAAAGTTGTATAAAAGGGGTTATGAAAAAGCTATTTTTTATTCTGATAATTCAACATAACCCTCAATATATATTAGTACAATAATGGCAACAATAATTTGATATGAATTATAAAAAGAAACATGATTTTATAGTAAAAAGGAGATACCATGACAAATAGCGGCGCTATAGGTTTGATTATTGGTTTAGTAGTACTACTGATATTTTCTGCATTCTTTGCGGCAACTGAAACCGCTTTTACCAGCTTTAGCAATGCGCGGATGAAAACCCTTGCCAAGACAAGAAAAAACGCGCGTCGGGTTTTGGAGCTTGCAAAAGACTATGATAAACTCTTGTCCACTCTCTTAATAGGTAACAATATGGTCAATATTGTCGCAGCCTCTATTGCAACATTGGTGTTCACTTTTTATTTGGGCAATATTGGAGTTACCATATCGACTATAGTATTAACATCGGTCATTTTATTTTTTGGAGAAATAACCCCCAAAAGTATTGCAAAAGAAAAACCCGAAATCTTTTGTATGTTTTCAGCCATCCCTCTAAAAATATTTATCATTTTGTTTTATCCTATAAATTTTATATTTAATTGGTGGAAAAAGCTTTTGGTAAAAATATTAAAGCTTGAAAAAAATCAACCGTCATTAACTGAAGAGGAATTTGAGATAATCGTAACGGATATAAAAGAAGAGGGTGTTCTTAATGAGATAGAACACGATTTGATTCAAAATACTTTGAAATACGATGAGCAGAAGGTCGGAAAAGTAATGACACCTATTGAAAAAACTGTTATGGCAAGCATCAGTGACTCAAATGAGAGCATAAAGAAGATATTCATAGATACAAACTTCTCAAGAATCCCCATATACGGACAAACAAAAAGCGATATAAAAGGAATTTTATATAGAACTGATTTTTATGAAATGCTTCTTTCAGGACAAAACAATATTAAAGAGCTTTTGAAACAGCCCATATATATACAAACAACTTCAATAATTTCCAATGTATTTAAGAAGTTGCAAGAGAATATGGTTCATATGGCAATTGTAAAAGACAAGGAAAAAATTGTAGGTTTATTAACTATGGACGATATTTTAGAAGAATTAGTTGGAGAAATAGAAGATAGATACGATAAATAGAAAAAAAAGTGTGACATTACAAACAAATAAAGAAAGCTATAAAAAAGAATACAACCTTAGCAACTGGAGAAAATAATTTTGTGATATAATATATACATAGGGTGAAAAGGATAAATATGACAAAAGAACTGAACGAATACAATCAAAAAAGGGATTTTCAAAAGACTGGCGAGCCGACGGGAGCGGTCAAGGAAGGCGGAGATGCGCTGAGCTTTGTTATTCAGCATCATATAGCCAGAAGAGACCATTATGATTTCCGTTTGGAATGGAAGGGAACGCTTTTGAGCTGGGCGGTGCCCAAAGGTCCGTCTTATAATACAGCGGACAAAAGGCTTGCCATAAAGGTGGAAGACCACCCCATTGATTATAAGGATTTTGAGGGAACGATACCCAAAGGTCAGTATGGCGGGGGAGTGGTTATGCTATGGGACGAAGGCGAGTGGCAGCCTTATGGAGATGTGGACGAAGGACTGGAAAAAGGCTCTATCAAGTTCACATTGAAAGGAAACCGCCTCAAAGGCAAATGGGCGCTTGTTAAATTAAAGGAAAAAGAAGGCGACAAGGGCGACAATTGGATTTTGTTAAAAGAAAAAGACGAGTACGCAAAAGACGACGACGGGATTTCAGAATTTACAACCAGTATAAGAACAGGCAGAACAATGGACGAGATAGAAAAGGGTGCAAAAAAAAACTTCATTAACAACCCATTTGACAATATAAATGTTCAACTTGCCAAACTTGTAGACAAAGTTCCTTTGGGCGATGACTGGCTATATGAGCCCAAATATGACGGATACAGAGTACTCGCTTATGTTGAGGAGAACAATGCCCGCCTTATGTCAAGAAACCAAAAAGATTTCACCGAAAATTTTAAGGAAATCGCCCTGTCTCTTAGCGGTTTTGCAAACGGACGAGCCATGGTATTTGACGGTGAAATGGCGGTTATAGATTCTTCTGGAAAGACAGATTTTCAAGCCTTACAAAACCATATAAAAAACCGTGACAAAAAAAAGCTGACATATCTTATATTTGATTTGTTGGCTTTAGACGGAGAAGACCTTAGGGACAAGCCGTTGATTGAAAGAAAGAAAAAACTTGTAGAGGTTATGAAAGACGCGCCCAAAAACCTTTTTTATAGTCAGCATGTTGAGGGAAAAGGCAAAGAATGTTTTTTAGCAGCTTGTCAAACGGGAATGGAGGGTATAGTCGGAAAAAAGCCGCGTTCACTTTATAAGGGTGTGAGAAATGACGATTGGATAAAGATTAAATGCGACAACCGACAGGAGTTTGTTGTGGGCGGCTATACGCTATCGGACAAAAAAGGCCAGGGCGTGAGCTCACTTATTTTGGGAGTTTATGAAAATGGAAAATTAGTTTATGCCGGAAGAGCGGGCACAGGTTTCACCCAAAAGGAAATGCTTAGGTTAGAAGAGAAATTCAAAGCAATTATCACAGAAAAATCTCCTTTTGACCCACCCCCAAAAGCAGGGAGCGCCGAAAAGATATTTTGGCTTGAGCCAAGATATGTAGCTGAAATAAAGTTCACCGAATGGACAAAAGAGAATTTACTCAGGCAAGCAAGCTACAAGGGACTGAGAGAGGACAAAAACCCCAGCGATGTAGTGAGAGAAAAGGCAAACAACAATAATCCCACCCAGGAGAGGAATGATATGAAAAAACAAAAAGATGTTATGAAAGAAATAAAAATCACAAGCCCCGACAAGGTTGTGTTTCAAAACCCCAAGATAACCAAACTTCAAATCATAGAGTATTATCACAAGGTCGCCGATAGAATTTTACCGTATTTGGAAAATAGAATTCTCAGCATAGTCCGTTGTCCAAAGGGCGTAAATGAACCCTGTTTTTTCAAAAAACATCCTCAAGCCAGCTCCAAGGGCATAAAAATAATTCCCGTCACAAACAAGAAGAATGAAAAGGATGATTATTTTTATATTACGGACACCTTAGGGCTTATCGGCGAAGCGCAAATGGGAACTTTGGAATTTCATACATGGGGAAGCAGGGTGGAAGACATTGAAAAACCCGATATAATGGTCTTTGATTTGGACCCCGACAAGGGAATGGATTTGGACAATGTTCGCCGTGGCGTAAAAGACTTGAAAAGCATCCTTGATGAGCTTTCCTTGAAATCCTTTTTGAAAACCAGCGGAGGAAAAGGCTATCACATAGTTCTTCCCTTCAAGCCTTCGGTTGATTGGCAGGTTTTTCACGATTTTGCAAAAAATGTGGCGGAGGTTATGGAAAAAAAGTGGCCCGACCGCTACACCTCAAATGTGAGAAAAGCAAACCGTAAAAACAAGATATTTGTTGACTGGATAAGAAACGGAAGAGGCGCCACAAGCGTAGCCCCGTATTCCTTAAGAGCGCGCGAGGGCGCAAAAGTGAGCGTCCCCATAACCTGGGATGAGCTTGACTCTATTCCCCCCGACGGCTTTGATATGGAAAAAACCCTCCAAAGAATAACCCAACCCGACCCATGGAAGGACTTTTTTGAAATAAAGCAAGAGTTGAATAATAAAGAGTTGTGAAATAAGTTAATTCCACAAAGCATAGAAAAATAATTTTGGAACAAACGAGGTTTTATTATAAATTAGAACTTACAATAATGTGGGGCTTTTATGTGTCGCTAATCACTATTATTTCATTAACACTATTAAATATAATATTATCAATAAAACTATTAGAGAACAACCCAAAAAATATTTTACAATAAAGTTTACAATTTACTTGAAGCTAAAATATATATATGATATAATAATCTCGTTATTCAGGGCGGGGCGCAACTCCCCACCGGTGGTTATAGTCCACGAGCCTTACAAGGTTGATTGGGTGAAACTCCCAAACCGACGGTCATAGTCCGGATGGAAGAATAAGTAAAAACCATAATAAAAGCCATATGCCCTGTAATATATTTATGGGGCTTTTGTTATGTAAAGGACATTAAGGAAAATGAACAGTCTTCAACCTCTTGGGAAAAAACCCAAAATAACCGCGATGTATCTTGCAAAGACCGCTATACTGTCGGTGATATCCTTTATTTTGTATACCTTTGTAAAGTTCCCGCTACCGTTTATGTTCCCATCCTTTTTGGATATGCACTTTTCGGAATTGCCGGCGCTTTTGGCGGGGTTTTCTATGGGTCCCGTCAGCGGCTGTTTAGTTATTTTAATAAGGTGCCTTTTGAAATTGCCAATGAGCTCTACGGGTTTTGTAGGCGAGTTTACCGATTTGGTTTTGGGAGTTGCTATTGTGTTGCCGGCGTCATTAATCTACAAGTACCATAAAAATATCAAATCGGCGATATTGGGACTATCTGCGGGCGTGGTTTCATCGGTAATAGTTGGGATTATACTCAACCGCTTTGTGTCCATACCTTTTTATGTGGCGTTCTTTTTTGGCGGCAATTGGGATATACTTCTCAATATGGTAAGACCTCTTTATCCCGGGGTCACAAGGGATAATTTCTATTTCTATTATCTTTTACTTGCGGTTGCCCCCTTTAATATAATAAGAAGTTCTGTTATGGCTCTTTTGACCTTTTTATTATATAAGAAATTGAGTAAACTGTTGCACTGGGAAAAACACAAAACCCCAAAAGAGCCAAATAAATTGCCAATGGAGAAAGAATAATATATAATCTATATATGAAATTTGTATCAAAGAGCATACTTGAAACATACGCTTTGGCAAAAGAAGTGGCAAAAAAGCTTAAGGGCGGAGAAATAATAACGCTTGAAGGTGATTTAGGCGCGGGAAAAACCACTTTCACAAAAGGTCTTGCAAGGGCGCTTGAAGTCAATGAAGAAATCCTCTCTCCCACATTCATAATGATGAGAGAATACAAAGGCAAGTTCACAATCTATCACTATGACTTGTACCGCATTACAGACGAAGAGGAACTTGAGGAACTGGGCATAAAAGAAAATTTATACGACGACAATTCCATTTCCGTTATTGAATGGAACAAGTTCAAAGACCTGCCCAAAGACCCCATAAAGATAAAAATAAAGAGAATTGACGACAATACAAGGAGTTTTGAGATAAAATGAATTTTTTAGCGCTGGACACAACAATGGACTCTATTGCTATTGCGCTGTCATATAACAATAAAGCAATAACAAAAACCGTAAACGAAGGCAAAAAAAGGCATAACAGCCAGCTACTTCCCGCTGTGGAAGAGATACTTTTTGAAAACGGAATTGACCTTAGCGATATAGACGCCTTTGGAGTGGTTGTAGGCCCGGGCTCATTTACAGGCATAAGAGTGGGCGTGGCAACAATAAACGCGATGAGCTTTGCTCTCAAAAAGCCCGTTGTGGAAATGACTTCATTGGAACTTGTCAGAACAAAATATCCTCTTGAAGATATACTTTCGCTTATTTATTGCCTTAACGACAACTATTATGGCGGATATTTCAAAGATGACAAGGTTGAGTATTTTGCTATAACAAAGAACGAGCTTGATACTATGCCCCAAAAAAAAGTATTCATTGAAACCTGTGACCCCGTATTACTCTTTGACACAATGAAACAAAAGTGCAAGAAAAAATCATTTGTCTCAAGAGCAAAACCATTCTATTTGAAAAAATCCTCAGCGGAACGGGAAAATGAGAAATAATATAACCAAAAATCAGTTTATAGATACCCAAACTATTGTTATAAGAGAAATGGACGAGACTCACCTTGAACAAATCGCCTTGCTTGAAAAGGAGTGTTTTTTTGACGAGGCGTGGAGTTACGAGCTTATAAAGGCGGAATTGGAAGACAAATTCAAGCATTATTTTGTCGCCGAAGAAAAAAATATTGTACTTGCTTATGGCGGATATGCACAAATTGTTGACGAGGCTCATATTATGAATATAGCCGTAAGAAAAGAGAGCAGAAAAAATGGGCTTGCGTCAAAAATTCTGGATAAGATGTTGCAAGACGCAATCGAGAAAAACATCAAAAGGGCGACGCTGGAGGTTATGGACACAAACCTTGGGGCGGTGGCTCTTTATGAAAAATTCGGCTTTATATACGCCGGCAAAAGAAAAAATTATTATAGGAATACCCACGATGCTGTGACATATTGGAAAGAGCTTTAGGGAGGGTATTATTTTAATAAATCACAGGCGCTTCGGCAAGGGTGAGGATATAATTTTTTTGCATGGCTGGGGTGGCAGTACCGACAGTTTTTTAGGTCTTGCCAAACAGCTTGCCAACAATTTTAGGGTTACACTTGTGGATTTTTACGGACATGGCAAAACGCCTTTTCCCGATAGGGAACTTGTTCTTGACGACTATGTGAAGTCGGTTTATGAAATAATTAAACACTACAAAATGAAATCGGTTAGCATTGTCACCCATTCCTTTGGAGGCAGAGTAGCGCTTAAACTTGCCCACAAATACGGATATGTTTTGGAAAGATTGATTTTAATAGATTCAGCGGGGATAAGACCACGAAGAGGCGTC
>CAZVHD010000081.1:0-7130 GCA_964626765.1 uncultured Christensenella sp. | reverse complement strand
AGTAGGTTCATTTCTTAAAAATATAACAGTCAACGCATCCTTATCCACATCGGTTGACGGAGAACAAGAAGTAGTGTATACTGTGTCAACTCAAACAGGCGAAGACGGATTTTATATATTCAAATTTGACAGGGCTTTCAAAAATTCTCATACCTTAAAACTCACTGTTGTTCCGCCTAACAGCTCCTATCACGCGCAATCAGCAGGGTTGACAACTTATCATGTGCAAGACCTCACAAGACATACCTTTAAGAATTACTCAAAGAATTTAACTATATCGTCTAGTTATGGAAACGCTATAACAATGGCAAGTTGCGGATTGGTGGTTAAATGAAAGGAATAGTCGTAGTAAACGGTTTTTATAAGAGCCAACCCTATACTCATCAAGTAGCCAGAATTGTCGAGGAATTTGTTAAAAGGGGACAGGACATTGAAGTTGTAAAAAACAGTCAGGCCTATGGTATAAGAAAGGATTACGGCGTTGATTTCGCAGTTTTTTTGGATAAAGACAAATACCTTGCAAGATTACTTGAACAGGCGGGAGTAATTGTGTTCAATAACTCTTTTGCAATTGAAAATTGTGACGACAAGATATTGACAGCCATAAATCTCTCAAGAAATTCCGAGATTTATCAGCCCAAAACTATTATCGCTCCCCTTATGTATAAAAGCCAAAGCATCCAAGATGAATATTTGCAAAGTATAGAAAAAGAATTGGGCTATCCCATGATTGCAAAAAAAGCAAAAGGCTCATTGGGTGACAGCATATATTTTATAGAAAACCAAGAACAATTAAGAAAGGCTCAAAATGATCTTTTAGGGCAAGCGCATCTTTATCAGGTATATGTGGCTGAAAGCAAAGGACAAAGTGTCAGGGTAATAGTCATAGGCGGTAAAATCAGAGCAAGTATGCTTTTAACAAATGAGAATGGAGACTTCAGAAGCAACACAGAGCCTTCTATTGCTGAAAAAGTAGATTTGGATGAAGAATATAAGAAATCCGCAAAAATGGTGGCGGAAAGTTTGGATTTGGATTATTGCGCCATAGATTATTTTGTCGGAGCGGCTTTGGTAATAGAGGTCAACAGCAACGCCTTTTTTCAAAAGATGGAGGCGGTGAGCGAACATAATATTGCCGGCGACTATGTAGAATATATTATGGAATACCTGGAGGAGTTTAAGAAATAATGCATGAAATAATAAATTCAATTGTTACGGGGCTTCAAGAATCCATAAAAAACGACTATCTTGTCACTTTTATAATTTCCATGATACCCACAATAGAAGTCAGAGGAGCTATTCCAATAGCCATACAAATGGGTATTCAACCTGTTATTGCTTATCTTTTCGCTTGTATAAGCGCCCTTGTTGTCATACCTATTTTAGTTGTAGTTCTGAAACCTCTCATAAACTGGTTGAAAAGAACAAAGATTTTCAAAAGCCTAGGAAACGCTCTTGAGGAGATGTTCAGAGGCAAGGCTCAAAAAATAGAAAACAAAGCCGAATTAAAAGCCGAAGAATTAGAAAAAGAATCTAAGAAAAAAACATTTTATAAAATGCTTGGACTATTCGCTTTTGTAGCTATACCTTTGCCTGCAACAGGAGTATGGACAGGAACAACAATTGCTTTGTTTATGAATATGGATTTGAAAAAATCCATGATTTCTCTTGTGTTTGGCAACTTCTTTGCAGGAGCTATTATTACTATTATGACAGTGCTTTTGGGCGAAAACAGTTATATTATATTGCTCGTATTATTAGCCTTTGTGATAATTACCGTTTTGAGTATCGGAATGTCACTAATACTTAAAAGAAGAAAAAACAACCTCAAAACCCCCGACAACGCCGTTATATATACCGACAAAAACGAGGATGAACAAAAATAGGCGATTAAAGCGTCTTTTCCCTTTGTGGCTTGTTATCTATAAGCTCTTGAGATATTAAATAATTTGTATAATAATAAGAAGAAAGAGTGCCAATATCCGACCAGTAATCATATGTTACATAAGCAAATATTTTTCCAATCAAGGAAGGCAAAAGCTGTTTTCCGAAATCATAGAAACCTTCGGGTATGATGTTTAATAATCGTTTATTTATAATATAAATGCCCGTATTTATTAAAGAAGGCTTTATCTCCTCAGGCTTTTCCACAAAATCAATTACCTTGTTGTTATAATCAATTTCTAATGTCCCAAGACCTTCGGGATGAGGATGTGGCTGCGCGATAAGCGTGAATATGCTGTCCTTTGCAAAATGGTATCTTATGGCTTTTGATAAGTTCATATTAGTAAAAGCGTCGCCCGAAATAACTAGAAAATCCTCAGAAACAAAGTTTTGGGCACTCTTAACGCTTCCAGCAGTACCCAAAGGCTCATCTTCAATAAAATAACGAAGCTCAACTCCAAACTGCGAACCGTCCCCGAAATAGTCTATTATCTGCTGTGATAAATGCCCAAGAGTAACTCCTATCTCAGTGATGTTATGGTCTCTTAAGAGATTTATAATGTGTTCCATAACAGGCTTATCAATAATCTTTATCATTGGTTTGGGAATGTCGTTTGTAAGCGGTTTGAGTCTTGTGCCCTTTCCGCCGGCCATAATTACTGCTTTCATAGCTTCCTCCGCAAATCTATTTTGTTAATAAAGATGTTTTTTATCCATAATAAAACAAGAAGATTGCAAAGAAATGGAATTTACTTTATTTCATAAATTTAATGTGTTATAATATAAACTATCTTTTTAATAACAAAAAAATAAGGAGATCAAAAAATGAAAATTGATAAAAAAGAATTGAGGAATATCCCTAATGTTTTGTGTTTAATCAGAGTTGCAAGCGTCCCAATATTTATGTTTTTTATACTGTTTGGCGGACTTGTTGAAGGTTACACTTATTTTGTGCTTATTGGATTGGCAACATTTATACTTTCCTCCAGCACCGATGTTTTTGACGGTCATATTGCAAGAAAATATAATATGGTTACCGAACTGGGAAAATTTCTTGATCCTTTTGCGGATAAAGTTATGCATGTGGGAGTTATCTTAAGCCTTTCCATTATCGGCTATGTGCATTGGTCAATTATCGCTTTGCTTGCTTTTAAGGAAATAACAATGATTATACTTGCCACTTTGCTTGTTAACAGAAAAATTGTCATTCAGGCAAACTTTATGGGCAAACTGGCGTCAATTACTTTGTCAATAGGCGTTATTGTATCATTCTTTATTGCGGTGCCTGAGATTATAGGAAATCAACAGGCGGCAAGAGATATCATTTATTATGTGGCTCAGGGAATTTTGGCTCTTGGCTTAGTTTTGACTTACACAGCATTTTTCATATATATGAATATAGCTTTGAAACAAGTTAGCGCGCAGAAAATACAAAAAATTATAGAAGAAAAAGAACCTACAAAAGAAAATAAAGAGTAACCGCGGGATATAGGAGCGAACGCAATGAACAAAACTTTTCAACCCAATGAATTTGAAAAAAGAATATATAAAAAGTGGAATGACGAGGGTTGTTTTACCCCCAAAATAGATAAAAATAAGAAACCTTTCACAATAGTTATCCCTCCGCCCAATATCACAGGACAGCTTCATATGGGGCATGCAATGAACAACACATTGCAAGATATTATTATAAGATATAAGCGAATGGATGGCTATTGCACTCTTTGGCTTCCAGGCACAGACCATGCAAGCATCGCTACCGAACTTAAGGGTGTAGAGATGATAAAGCAAAAGTTTGGAAAGACCAAAAAGCAAATTGGAAGAGAGGAGTTCTTGAAACACGCATATCTCTGGAAGGATATTTATGGCAGAAAAATAGTCGAACAGCTAAAAAGATTGGGTTCGTCTTGTGACTGGACAAGAGAAGCTTTTACTATGGACGAAAGGTGTTCTAAGGCAGTAAGAGAAGTTTTTGTAAAACTTTATAAAAAAGGTCTTATTTATAGAGGATACAGAATTATAAATTGGTGTCCGTCTTGCCAAACAGCTCTGAGTGACGCTGAGGTTGAATATAGGGAAAAGGACAGCAATTTATGGCATATGAAATATCCATATGCTGATGGGAAAGGTTTTGTGGTTGTTGCCACAACCAGACCGGAAACAATGCTTGGAGATACCGCTGTTGCTGTGAACCCCAAAGACAAAAGATATAAAGATATTGTGGGAAAAGAGCTTATTTTACCGCTTACCGGAAGAAAAATTCCGGTTATTGCCGATGACTATGTGGAAATGGAGTTTGGAAGCGGCGCAGTTAAGATTACTCCTGCGCATGACCCAAATGATTTTGAAATAGGCTTAAGGCATAATCTTGAGGTAATAAAGGTTATTGCAAATAACGGTGTGATGAACAAGAAAGCTGGGAAATATGAGGGCTTGGATAGGTACGAAGCCAGAAAGCAGATTGTCAAAGACCTTGAGGCTCAAGGCCTTATGAAAGATATTGAAAAATACGCCCACAATGTAGGCGAGTGCTACCGTTGCAACTGCGATGTAGAGCCTATGGTCAGCAAGCAGTGGTTTGTAAAAATGCAGCCTTTGGCAGAACCCGCCATAAAAGCTGTCAAAGAAGGCGAAACAAAATTTGTTCCCCAAAGATTTGAAAAGATATATTATAACTGGATGGAAAACATAAAAGACTGGTGCATATCCCGTCAGCTTTGGTGGGGACATCGTATACCCTGTTGGTATTGCGAGGATTGCGGCGAGGAAATAGTTTCCTTAGAAGAGCCTGAAAGGTGCAAATGCAACAGCAAAAATATTCATCAGGACGAAGATGTGTTGGACACATGGTTTTCGTCGGCGCTGTGGCCTTTTTCCACTTTGGGATATCCGGACAAGAGCGAGGATTTGGAATATTTTTATCCAACAAGTCTGCTTGTTACCGCATATGATATTATATTTTTCTGGGTTGCAAGAATGATTTTTTCCGGAATTGAACATATGGGCGAGGTTCCCTTTCCGGAAGTGCTTATACACGGTATAGTCAGAGACCCCGAAGGAAGAAAAATGAGCAAAAGTCTAGGCAATGGAGTTGACCCGCTTATACTCATAGACCGCTATGGAGCGGACAGTCTCAGGTTTTCTTTATCAACGGGTGTTGCTCCCGGCGGTGATACAAGATTTACAGAAGACAAAATGGAGTCCTCTAGAAACTTTATGAATAAGATTTGGAACGCTTCTAGATATGTTTATATGAATATTGAGGGAAAAAATCTCAAAGAAATTGACACCTTTGAATACACCCCAGCCGATAAATGGATATTGAAAAAACTAAATAGTGTTATAAGAGAAGTGAGAAAAAATATTGACAAATATGAAATAGGATTGGCGCTAGGGAAGCTATATGAATTTGTATGGAGCGATTTTTGTGATTGGTATATTGAACTGACAAAGCCTGTTCTTTATTCTGACGATGAAAAGGCTAAGACAAACGCCTTGAGCGTATTGATGTATGTTTTGAAAGATATCTTAAAACTCTGTCATCCATTTATACCTTTTGTGACCGAAGAGATATTTTCTTACTTTGAAAACAAGACGCTTATGATTCAAAAATACCCCGTAGAGAACCAAAGCCATGAGTTTGAAAGAGAAAATTTTGACATCATAAAAGATATAATAGTTAAGATTAGAAATATCAGGGCGGAAATGAATGTTAAGGCAACAAAGAAAATACCTTTGTACATCGTGGCAAAGAATGAAAAACAATTAATAGAGGAATGCAGAGCGTATATAGAAAAACTTGCCGGAGTCAGCCAAATAAGCTTTATTGACAAGAAAGAAGACATATCCCAAAAGGTCAGTAACGCAATTACTAACCATGCCGAGCTATATATACCTTTAGGGGAGCTTATTGATTTCGACAAGGAAACAGAAAGACTAGATAAGGAACTTAAGAAAGTTGAAAAGGAGATTGAAAGAGGACAAAAGATGCTGTCCAATAAAGGCTTTTTGGCAAAGGCGCCCGAAAAACTTGTTGAAGAGGAAAAGAAAAAGTTAAAAAATAATATTGAATTAATTAAAAAAATAAATTCACAAATAGATAATTTGAAATAGGAGGTAAATCACAAAAATGCATATCATTTTTGATTTAGACGGAACTATATCAGACAGCAGTAGAGGAGTTATTCAGTCGCTAAAAGCGTTGTTTGAAGAGTATAATCTACCTCGGCTTTCTGATGAAGAATTAAAAAAATATATAGGCCCGCCCATTGAACAAACATTAGGAAAATACCTTCCTTCGGAAGAAATATCAGAAGCTGTTGAGCTTTATAGAAAGTTCTATAAGGAAGAGGGCGGCATTGATAAAAATACAATGTATAAGGGCATGGACAAATTATTGAAGCGGCTTAAACAGAAAAACAATAACATATATTTAGCGACCACAAAGGAAGTAGGTATGGCAAAGGAAATTTTGAAGACATTTGGTATAGACAGCTTTTTTAACGGTATATACGGAGCTGACCCGTCAAGAGAGATATACACAAAAACGGATGTTTTGAAAGAGCTTTTTTCCCATCATAAAATAGATAAAGAAAATTGCCTCTTAATTGGCGATACTGTCTATGATGTCAATGGAGCAAGAGATGTTGGCATAAAAGTGGGAATAGTTCTTTATGGCTATGGAAAAAAGAAAGATTTTGAGGGCAAGGATATAGAATTTTTCGTAGATACAGTAGAAGACCTTTACCAAGCGGTAGATATCTAGCAGAAAAAATAAATATGAAATGATACAAAATAAAAAGACAAGGCGGCTATGAATCCGCCTTGTCTTTTTTTATAAAGTGATATTATTGTAATTATTATTTTTTATTCTTTATTTGCTTACCGGGGTTGTATGCCGTGATACCGTCATCAATATAGTATCTTTTCTTTTTTATATTGAAATAACAAGTTAAATTGGCTGTACAAAATAGGATTATGAACATAGGAAATGTGACGATGGGGAAAAAGCCAAAAGTAGTAAATGAGGTTGTGGTAATTATGGTTAAGTAAAATACCACTAAGGTGAGAATTATGGGAAAATAAACTTTGAAGCAGGACAAGCTTAGTTTCATTCCCTCAACAAGCGCCTTAAAAATATTTTTTTGACCGTCGCAAATGACACTCAGCCACTGAGAAAACAGAGC
>CAZVHD010000080.1:0-7141 GCA_964626765.1 uncultured Christensenella sp. | reverse complement strand
TCAGATTAATTTAGCATCTAGAATTTTACTCAATGAGATAAAAAGAGACACTTTCAAAAACACCGCCATTGTATCGGTTAATATACCAAATAACATTACATCTATTGGAGATGGAGCTTTTTCTAAAAACAGTCATTTGCAAACAGTAACTATTGCCACAAGCTCAAATTTGAGGTCAATTGGTAATGAAGCTTTTTATAAAAACTATAATCTTAATTATATAAACTTATCCTCGGCAAAGGAAATTGTTACAATAGGTGAAAGCTCTTTTGAATATTGCTCAAAACTGGTTTCAATCCACATACCACAGACACTAACAACTATCGGGAGATATGCGTTTGCTCATTGTGAGAGTATGACATCATTCAACTTTATGGGCAATAGTTCTTTGACAGCTTTTCCCGACTATGTATTTTATGGAAGTCAATCAATTGATAGGCTAAATGTTCCCGCCAGTGTGAGAACAATAGGCGAAAGAGCCTTTTATAATAACAATTTCACTAAACTTACCTTTTCAAGCAGCAGTGAATTATCAGTTATAGGAGAATATGCTTTTGCCAAATCACAAAAACTGTTAAGCTCTCATCTATATTCAAATCTGGATGAGATTAAAGAAGGGGCGTTCAGCGACTGTCCCGAGCTCAGATGGTTGGTTATAGAAACAAAGACCCCGCCTGTACTCCATAATACCACAACAAAGATTTGGGAAGAAAACTTGAGAATTTATGTTTTACAAAACGCTCTCAATCAATATAAGAGCGCATGGCCCCAATACGCCGACAGAATAAACTCATCTGATATGATTTTTGACGATTATTCCATTGTGAGCGAAAACGGTGGTGCCGAACTCTTTCAATATATGGGCGTTGAAAAACAGATAACCATACCCGACACCATAAATGATTTATCGGTTGTGTCTATTGGTTCTTTTGCTTTTGGAAAAGAGGCTCATAGCGTAACGATTCCCGATACTGTTACAAGTATCAAGGCATCTGCCTTTTACAAAAGCAATCTTACTTCTATTGAAATAGGCGAAAATATCTCATCGATAGAAAACAATCCGTTTGTCTATTGCTATGAGCTTGAGCAAATCATAGTGGACAGTAATAATGCATATTATGATGCGGTAGATAATGCTCTTTTTGATAAAGATATAACCACCCTAATTTCATATCCAAACGCATATTCGGAAAATGACTATGTTTATGAAATACCAAATACAGTTACAAAAATCACAAACTCAGCCTTCAGAGGTGGCATAAATCTTACTCAAGTGATTATTTCTGAGAGTGTGGCGCATATCGGAGATTACGCTTTTTATGACTGTTCTGACCTTTCAGATATTATATTTAACAATCCTTTGAATCTTGAGAATGTAGGACAGAACGCTTTTTATAACACGCCATACTTTGACAATCAACCTATTGGAGTTATGTATTTGACAGCAAGTGGCGCCTCGGAAAGAGTGGCTTATACCTATAAAGGTGAAATGCCCGAAGATAGTGAAATATCTTTGCATGAAGATACTTTCTCTATTTTACCTCATGCCTTTGAGAACAGAGAAAACTTGGATAAGCTTCATATACCCTATGGAGTTGAAAAAATAGGCAAAAACATTCTTATGGGCAGTTTCAATATAACTGAAATCACGGTATCCGGAAATTATATCTTGGGATACCTATTTGGTGAAAATGAGTACAATAATAGCTACTTGTCATATAACTATAAAACGCAAAAAACATACTATGTTCCAAACAGTCTTGAAAGAATTAATATAGCAGAGGGGTCATATGAGATTACAAGTCATATGTTTTATAACATAAAAAGCGTCATCAAAGTTCATATTCCAAACAGCGTGGAATACATAGGAAGATTTGCTTTTTACTCGCCTGATAATGACATGCTTTTAGTAGATGTGGAATTTGAAAGCCTTATGGATAGTCAACTTGAGGTTGTGGGTTCATACGCTTTTAATAACAACAATAATATAGTCCAGCTGTCTTTACCCAACAACTTGAAAAGAATAAACTCTTATGCTTTTAAGGGATTAAGCAATATGACCAATATAATTTTTGAGACCGAAGGCGCAAGCAGTTTGGAATATATCGGAGCAAGCTCTTTTGCCGATTGCAGTTCACTGACAGAGCTTAATCTTCCGTCAAGCGTTAAATATATATCAAATAAGGCGTTTATAAACTGCTCGTCAATATATTCTATAAGTCTTTCAAGACAAAGCGAACTTTATGAAATCGGTGAAAGCGCCTTCAGAAACAACATAAACTTAAGGTCATTCACAACTGCTGACAATCTTGCGATAATAGGCGACGATGCATTTAATGGCTGTGTGTCGTTAAATGATTTTGAATATACATTCAGCCTTGAGAGTCTTATATATATGGGCGAAAATGTTTTTTCCAATACGCCTTATTATAGCTTATTAAAAAGCGAAAACACAAACACACTTATATATTTTGGTAGGGTGGCTTATGATTATAACGGGTTCTTAGCAGAGGGTACTCTTCTGACATTGAATTCAAATACTTACAGCATATCTCCAAATCTCTTTAATGATGAGGAATATAACATCTCAAAAGTTACCACTGTCCCGCCTGAAGAACATACAGAAACGGTTGTGGTTCTTAATATAACTCTTAAGAGGATAGGACGCTATGCTTTTGCAAATAATACAAACCTCACCGATGTGACTTTGCCCCCGGATTTGCAGTACATAGGTGATTACGCCTTTGATGGATGCCCCAGTCTTGACAATGTTACATTTGAGAATGATGAAAACCTTCAACACATTGGAAACAATGCTTTTGAAGGGCGTTCTTGGTACAACGCTTACTACTCATCATATAAAAATAATTCGGTAATTTACATAGGAAATGTAGCCTATGAATATAAAGGACAAGGTGATGACTATTTTGACATTAGACTCGATGACAACACTATCAGCGTATCGCCATTTGCTTTTGACAGCTGTTATAAACCATTGACAATACATTTGCCTTCCGGAATAGATAGTCTTTCTCAGTTTGCATTTGGCAGCCATATGGAAGAAGACTCGCAAAGAAGTCTGACAACTATATATATCGATAACACTGAGGATATCGCTCAAAACATAGCAGGAATATTTACGCTTTCCTCAAAGGTCATTCTTAATTCCGCGCCCGTGAAACTATCAGGAGTCGCGCTTTACAGTTATGAGATCACGGAGGACGAAGAAACTGTTGTTGTTTATGACTTTATGGATATATTTGAGCTTATACAAATATTCATTGATGAAGATATTATGCCTGATATCTATGTTCCACAAGCTCACTATGATGATTATTATACAGCTGACGGATGGAACAGCATATATGAATATATTATTCCATATGATACAATTTATAACGATTTTGTAGTTACCTATAATGATGACGAGGCGGAGATAGTTTACTATAAAGGCGATGATACCGCAGTTAATATTCCATCGGAAATTGAGGGCAAACCTGTTACCTCAATAGCGGCTCATGCCTTTAACACCATGGTCACATCAGTGGATTTAGGCGAGAACATTAAGAATATAAAAGATTACGCATTTTATAAGAATGTCAGCTTACAAACGGTTATGTTCCCCCATAGTCTTGAGGAAATTGGGGATTACGCTTTTGCTCATTGTTACTCAATAGAGAATATTGTCCTCTCTGATAATGTAAAATCTGTTGGAGATTACGCTTTTTATGATTGCAATGATTTATTAACAGTTGAGCTAAATGAGGACCTAGAATTTATTGGGGAATATGCTTTTGCAAAATGCATATCCATAGTTCATATGACAATACCGTCAACCGTCGCTTATATGGGCAACTATGTCTTCAATAACTGTGATCTGTTGAGCATAATTTTTATCAAATCGAGCGCTCCGCCCGAATTGGATAGAAATGGACTGTACTATGAAACTTTATCAAATGTTCAAATATTTGTTTATGATGAGTTTGTAGACACATACAAAACGAATACTTACTGGTCAAAGTATAGCTTTAGAATTCATGCGATTGAGGGTATTGCCGATAATTTGCTCTTGGATAATGTATATGCTGCAAGTGGAGAGGCTCAGCTTACCATAACAACAGGCGGTCTTTTTGATATATATATTGCGCCTGAGGGTATTACCGATAGAGGTCTTTTACACACTGATTATGAACAGCCCGAAAATGGAGAAGAGGATAACTATTACAATCAAATTACCGCATTGGAAGATGACAGGTTGAATACCATTATTGATTTGCCTGCTCTTGCCGGCGAATATGTGGTTTATGTAGTTTATGATGATGAAATAATCTCCACAGGTACAAATGTTTTGACACTGCAATAGTCTTTTTTTTAATAATATATAAAAATGTTTGCAAAAAAAAGGTTTATGTGATAATATATTAAAAGCCAAAACCACACCCGATACGGAATAGAAGGGATTGTTGTCCGACAAGGATTTTCACCTTTGACGAAGCCACGGGGAGGAATTAAACAAGGAGGATTTTTTTTATCATGGCAATTATTACAATGAAGGAACTTTTGGAAGCAGGTGTGCATTTTGGACACCAAACCAAAAAGTGGAACCCAAAAATGGCAAAATACATTTTCGGGTCCAGAAACGATGTTCACATTATCAATTTGGAAGAGACCGTAAAAGCTATTGAAGAGGCTTATGCATTTATAAAGGATGTTGTAGCGTCGGGCAAAGCCATTTTGTTTGTGGGAAAAAAGAAACAGGCGAAAGAGGCTATACAGCAAGAAGCTGAAAGATGCGGAATGTTCTATATGAACCAAAGATGGCTTGGTGGAACTTTAACTAATTTCAAAACTATTCGCACAAGAATAGATAAGCTCAACAAACTCAATCAGCAGGAAATTATGGGCGAATTTGACCTTTTACCCAAAAAAGAGGTTATTAAGCTTAAAGCGGAAAGAGATGTTTTGGAAAAGAACCTGGGCGGCATTAAGAATATGAGAGATTTGCCGGGAGCTTTATTTATTATTGACCTTAAGGTTGAACACATAGCGGTCAAAGAGGCCAAACATTTAGGTATACCTATTGTAGCTCTTGTTGATACTAATTGTGACCCCGAAGATGTGGATTATCCCATACCTGGCAACGATGACGCCATAAGAGCAATAAAGCTTTTTTCTTCAGTAATCGCAAACGCTGTCATAGAAGCAAAAGAAGGCGACGCCGTCGAAGAAATCAAAGAAGAAGTGAAAGAAGACTTGCCCGTGGGAGAAATAACAATAGAGACAAAGTCAGAAGTTAAAGAAGAAGCGATAAAGGAAGCGATAAAGATAGAAGTCAAAGAAGAAATAAAAGAATAATAACGGAGGTATATATGGCATTTACAGCAAAAGATGTACAAGAGTTAAGATCAAGAACCGGAGTCGGTATGATGGACTGTAAAAAAGCTCTTGTTGAAACAGATGGAAATATTGAAAAGGCAATTGAATTATTAAGAGAAAAGGGAATGGCTACCGCAGCAAAGAGAGCGGGCAAAATCGCATCTCAGGGTATCATTGACACATATATTCATATGGGCGGAAAAATAGGAGTCATGGTTGAAGTAAACTGTGAAACAGATTTTGTTGCAAAAGGGGATATGTTCAAAGATTTTGTTCACAATATAGCCCTCCAAATAGCCGCAGCAAAGCCCTTATATGTAAGAAAAGAAGAAGTTCCCAGCGAGGAAATTAAAAAAGAAAAAGAAATTTTGAAAGCTCAGGCTCTCAACGAAGAAAACCCCAAGCCCTTGCCCATAATTGAAAAAATGGTTGAAGGCAGAATTAAGAAATACTACAAAGAAAACTGTCTTTTGGAACAGGATTATGTAAAAGACCCCTCAAAGACCATAACAACTCTTTTGCACGAATCAATCAGCGCAATTGGAGAAAAGATTGATATCAGAAGATTTGTAAGATATGAAATGGGCGAAGGTCTTGAGAAAAAAGAGGAAAATTTGGCGGACGAAATACAGTCGCAAGTAGAGGACGCTAAGAAAAACGCTTAATAATTTATCTATTATGAAAAGGCGCGATATCGTGCCTTTTCTTTTATAAATACAATGAGGTGAAAATATGTATAAGAGAGTTTTAATAAAGCTTAGCGGAGAGGCATTGAGCGGAGAGAATGGATTTGGCATAAACCAAAAAACAGTGGACAAAGTTATCGAGCAGATTTCAACAGTTAATGAAATGGGCGTGCAAATAGGAATAGTTATAGGCGGAGGTAACTTTTGGCGTGGCAGACAGGGAACAAATATGGACAGAACCACAGCAGACCATATGGGAATGCTTGCAACAGTCATAAACGCCCTTGCTCTTCAGGATGCTCTTGAGCACAAAGGAGTACCTGTGCGGGTGCAAACGGCCCTTACTATTACAAGAGTGGCGGAGCCCTATATATTGAGAAGAGCTATCAGGCATTTTGAAAATGGAAGAGTTGTCATATTCGCTTGCGGCACAGGAAATCCCTATTTTTCAACTGATACAGGTGCCGCTCTTAGAGCAGCGGAAATTCCCGGCGACGCATTGCTTCTTGCAAAGAATATAGACGGGGTTTATGACTCAGACCCAAGAGATAACCCTGAGGCAAAAAAATACGACCAAATAAACTTTTTAGATTTCATAAAAGATGAGCTTTCGGCCATGGACACAACAGCGGTTAATCTCTGCAAGGAAAACGATATTCCTATTATCGCATTTGGATTAAGCGAGAAAAACAGCATAATAAGAGTGGTAAAAGGCGAAAGAATAGGCACTATCATCAATTAAATAAAGGTATAAATTAAACAGAATTAAAAAAGATTGAAAATTTTACCTTTATATGATAGTATATATTTATTACAATTTTTATAATTTGAGGTGATATTTATGATGCTTTATGATATTGATGAAATAGATTTACTGCTTGCGGACTTGGAAGAGAGAACAAACAAAAGCATTTCCGCTTTGAATCACGAACTTTCTAGCTTGAGAGTAGGCAGAGCGAATACCCATGTTTTAGACGGTATAACAGTTGATTATTACGGCGTTGAGACTCCGCTTAATCAAGTGGCGAATGTTACTATTCCTGAAGTAGCCTGATGAAACGAAATCTTCGAAATATTCC
>CAZVHD010000079.1:0-7150 GCA_964626765.1 uncultured Christensenella sp. | reverse complement strand
TATAAGGCTTTTTTATTTATAAATCAATAACGACCTTCGTAGTCATCTTTGTTCTTTTGCTCAAGCAGTTTATTGAGTTGTTCTTCTGTGGCCTTTGATTTTTTGGCGATAACCCATACCGCGATGCCATAACCCAAAAGAAATACGCTGGAGAGAATATACAGGATAAAGCTATACCTAAAAATAATGACGCCAAAGGCTCTTCTTAGAATAAAAATTATTGGCAAAAGCGCCAATACGCTAAGAATTATCTTGACAAACTGATTTCCCTTTTTCATTTTGAAAAGAGTTATGGACAGGCTGACAAAAAGGGCAACCAATAAAGAGGCGATACTCATTCTTAAATAAGGCATATTGATATTAAGTCGGTTGAGCACAAAAAAAGTCGTAACAATAAAGATTATGTTAGTTATCGTAAAGCTATAAGCCCACCTTCTAAAAGCGTTTTTCATTTTTTTATTCCTCCAAGCATCACCTTAAGCGCAGGCACATAATTTCTTGAGATTTCTACCCTTTCACCATTAAGTAAGATTGCGTCCATTCTGCCGTTCAATGCCGATTTGAAGCTTTTTATTTTTGCAGCGTTGAGAACGATATATTTATTTACTCTCAAGAAAGTGGTGTTTGCAAAAGCCTCCTCCACTTCATACAATCTCACATTGGTTTCATATACCTCTTTTTCAGCGTTGCAATATATTTTATTGTCCACGCATTCAAAATAATAAATATCTTGTGTGGCAATAAGATAGGTTCTTCCGTCCTTTTTCACCGATAATTTTTTGTCAAAAAGCCGAAGAGAGGCAACAAGACTGTTTATCTTGTCGCTTCTCTTGTTGCACTTTATGACCACCTCGGTTTGAGCAAGGTTGGCTATCTCTTCGACAGTAACTTTCATTTTTTATTCATTATCCTCTTCTATTTCAGGGTTGAGTCTGTTTTCAAGATAATCGTTGAGTTCCAAAGCTATTTCGTTTAATCTGATGGCGGCGTCTTCTCTAATAGTGATTTGCTCTTTTACAGATTGGGTGGTATTAAAGACTAAGTCAACATTCTGAAGATTATACTTTCCTCTCAAACCTTTCATTTCCCTGTATACATTTCCAATGGTTGATTTAATTTCATCACGAAGCCCAAGTATCTCATCAATATAGCTTGCAAGCAGTGTCTTTTCGTCTTCTGTTAATTCAAGGCCTTGCTGACGAAAATCCCTTATATAACCTTTGAGCGTTGCTCTTTCAATTTTAAGACTTTCTTTTTGAAGCGCAATACCTGCTTGACTGTCTTTTATGTCCTGTCTCATCTCTAGTATTTGAGTAACCTTTTCTCCGCTTGAAGGAGTTTCTTGGCTATTTGCAAAGACTATATTATCCGCATCAAGAAAAGTAGGCGTTCCATTTTGCGAGAGGGAAAGATTTATGTTACTGTCCGAGAGGTCTTCTGGCGAGACCTCGTCCATGCTTTCCATTGTCTCATTGGCTGAGGCAAAGGCTCTTTCTATTTTAGAAAACTCATTCATGCCGCATGCAACCATAGCAAATGACATACATGCTATAATTATCACAACTCCTACAATAATAAATACTTTTTTCATATTATACCTCCGAATTTTTGATTTTTTTTGTTTTGGCGTCCTTGATTGGATTATATGAAAAGCCGTCTTTTAAGTCAATAAATATAACCGCAAGGCGCACAAAACAAGGAGTAAGTTGCGTTTATAGCATGATAATGCGTAAAGAATGAAGGCGCTTTTTCAGTTTGCAATAATCTATTTGGTATAATATAATTATAATACTTATAAAAAATTAATGCAAAAAGTATTATAATTATAAATAAAATAAAAAAAGGCTCAAGATGAATTATTTATTCTTTTTCCCGGATGAAATGAGAGCGGACAGCGTATCATGTTTTGGCAACAAAGTTGTAAAGATGCCGAATTATGACAAGTTGGCGTCGCAGGGTGTAAAGTTTGAAAACTGTTTTGCTCAGCATCCCGTATGTTCACCGTCACGGTGTAGTTTGATGACAGGGTGGTATCCTCATGTAAGAGGGCATCGCACATTATGGAATCTTTTAAGGGCGGATGAACCGAGCTTGTTCAGATATCTCAAAGATGCCGGCTATGATGTTCAAGTATATGGCAAAAACGATGTTTTTTCTGATGAGCATCTGCCTTTGGCTATGGAAAAATATAAAGATTTCAGCGGCGAAGAATTAAAGAAAATGCGCAATAACAGTTCCAAACCGCCCGCAGAGGATTTTTCATATAACAGCGAGATGAAAGAGGAAGAATTCTTCAGTTTTTTAAGACAGCCCGAAAAGCAAGACCAAAATTGCAATGATATTCATAATACCAATGAAGCGATAAAATATCTTGAAAAGAACAAAGACAACAAAAGACCCTTTATGCTGTTTTTGCCCCTATTCAAACCACATGCCCCGTATACTGCTATAAAAGAATTTTATGATATGTACAATACCGAAGAGATAGGGGATTTGTTGCCAAGTGATTTGCAAGACAAACCTGATTTCTATAATATTATTAGAAAATACAGAAAACTGGATAAACTAGACCAGCAAACACTAAAAAAGATAAAGGCTGTATATTTGGGTATGAACAGCTATGTGGACAAACTTTTGGGAATGGTTTTGGACGCTCTAAGAAGAACAGGACTGGATAAAAACACTACGGTTATCGTAGCCTCCGACCACGGAGACTGGGCGGGAGACTATGGTTTGGTAGAAAAATGGCCAAGCGCAATGGATGATAAAATATTAAAGGTTCCTTTGATTATAAAAACGCCAAACAGCAAACGGGGGCATGTGGTAAAAGATCCAGTAGAGCTTTTTGATATAATGCCCACAATAATGGAATTGTCAAATTTGCCTATAAAGCATAATCATTTTGCAAAATCTTTGGTTTCTCAGCTAAACGGAATGAAGGGCGATAAAAAAAGAACAGTCTTTGCCGAAGGCGGTTATAACAAGAATGAGCCCAATTGTTTTGAGGGTTATGAAAACAGAAAAAATGATGTAACAAGAATGCAGGGACACCAGTATTACCCCAAAGGCAAACAACAGCAAGAAATGCCCGAAAGTGTTTGCAGAAGCGTTATGGCAAGAACATTGACACATAAGCTTATATACCGCTCTCAAGGGACAAATGAGCTGTATGATATGAAAAACGACCCGAATGAGCTCATTAATCTTTATTATAAAGATGATATCAAGAAGATAAGAGATAGTTTGGAAAAAAAGCTTTTGAAATGGTATCTGGATACTTCCGATGTTACGCCACAGGACGAGCATCCTCGGGATTTTCCTTTTTAATATTTAATTACTCTTTCTTTTTACAATATTCAGGGCAAAAAAAGTTAACAAACAGATGTTAAATGATAGACTATATATGATATAATTTATAATTATAATGGCGGAGGTCTTGTTGTGGAAACATATATAATAGGTGTATTATTGGCTATTATGGCGGGGATAACAAATTTCACCGGTCCTATTTTGCAAAAAAAGGCCATAAACGACATTAAACAAGAAAAAGAGAACATAACTATGCGGGACCTAATAAGAAAGCCCATTTGGATAAGTGGTCTTTTGCTCATTTGTGTTGTAAATGTTATTTTAATCGCTCTTGCCCAATCCTTGATTGGCGCCGCTCTTATTCCCGGTCTTACGGCATCGGGATTTATTGTGCTTGCTATAGGCTCGGTAAAAATACTCGGAGAAAAACTCAAAAAGCAGGAAATAATGGCTATTGCCTTGCTGCTTATGGGCGTAATCTTTGTTACAATGAGCCAACTTTCAATAATAGGCGACATAGAGAGATTTTATAATACAGCTTTTGTAGTGAGAATATCAGCTTTTTCAATTTTATTTTTGGCGTTATGGATGGGATTTTTTTATGGAGGCAAAAAAAGCAAAAAAACCAAGGCGGTTTTTATGTCTTTTGCAGTGGGGTTTCCTTTTATATTATCAAATGTTTGGGTGCAACCTTTTATGCTGTCGGCGCAATCGGTTTTATCAAATGACTATATGCCGATGTCTATATTTGTGCTGATTGCCGGAGCGGCTATTGTGTCTTTAGCAAATATATTTGGGATAATACACATGCAACACGCAATGGCTGAGGCAAATGCAAGCATAGTAATACCCATTCATCAAGTTCCCCAACAAATATCGCCAATAATAATATATTTCTTAATTTATATGTTGGCGGCGCCAAGCGTTCTGTCATATTTTTTTATTATAATAGGAATGAGTATGATAATTTACGCAGGCTTTATATTAAGCCGCAGACAAAAACAAATCGATAAACTTGTCGAGGAGACCGAAAAGGAGATTATCAAATGAAAATTGACCATATTAAAGAAGGAAAAAGAATATTCAAAAGAGCAAAAAGAGTCAGAAAACAAGGTTTATACAAGTATGAAGGTGACGCCGATAAGATATGTTTTCAGATTATTGAAGACTGCTGGAACGGAGTGTATTTTATGACAAGCTCATATAATGGGCATTTTTGTGAATTTTATATGAGAGATTTTGCTTGGGCGGTAAAAGCTTTGATGCAATTAGGGTATGAAAAAAAGGTTAAAAAAACCCTGGAGTACGCTTTGGATAAATATAGCAAGGACAAGCTCACAACCACAATAAACCCGGAGGGAAAGTGCGTTGATATTTTTGATTATAGTCCGGACTCCATTGCATATCTTATTCACAGCTTAAAAATAGCAAATGCTGACGAGCTTATAACAAAATATAAGGACTTTTTGCAAATGGAGATAAAAAAATGTTTTGATAAATGTTTTGACACAAACACATCCTTAATGAAAAAAGATGCGCATTTTGGCTCAATAAAAGATTCAACATTCCGCTACTGTTCCACCTATGACAATACTATGCTTGCCATGATGTCCAAGGATTTGGATATTTTGAAACTGGAAAATCCTTTTCAAGCGTATGACATAAAAAAAGCTATGATTGAAAATTTATGGAATAAAGAAAAAGGTTATTGGTACGATGATTTGTCAAAGTATGATATTGTCACGGGAGATAGCAATACATTTCCATATTGGACAGGAGTTTTCACCGATAAAAAGATGATTGAGTCCTCTATAAAGAATATAATAAAAGCAGGGCTTGACAACCCTTTTCCGTTAAAATACAGCAATCAAAAATTTGGGAAAGAAAGCTTATGGAGAAAATTAACCGTGCCCGAGTATCAAACCCATTCAATAAAAACTCATATGGGATGTCTTTATATTCATGTTGTTAACAGCGTTGATAAGGAAAAAGCAAAAGAATATAAAGAAAAATATAAAAAGCTCATTGAAAAATACGGTACTTATTTGGAAAACTTTTTTCAAAACGGAGAACCTCTAAACACAAAATTTTATTTTTCAGATGAGGCAAATGTCTGGTCGGCAAACTTTTTAACCTTATAAAAGGAGTTTTTATGAAAAAAGAAAAAGTTTTTTATGGAGATATACACAACCATTGCTCTATATCATATGGTAAAGGCTCATTTATTGACGCCATTCAAAATGCAAAACAAAAACTGGATTTTTGCTCTATAACAGGACATGCTCATTGGTGTGATATGCCCAAACCAAATGAAAGGATAGCCCATATCATTGAGTTTCACAAGGTAGGGTTCAAAAAACTCAAGGAAAACTGGGATGAAATCATAAAAGCCATAAACAAACAAAATATCCCCGAAGAATTTCTATTGTTTCCAGGATTTGAAATGCACTCCTGCCAGGATGGAGATGTAACGGTGGTGTATTTTGAAGACAGAGGTGAAATACTTTATAAAAAAGACCTTAAAGAACTTCAATCAGCAATTGAAAACCTTAAGCAAAAAGGAGTGAAAGTTTTGGCCATTCCTCATCATATAGGCTATAAAGTAGGGGCCAGAGGAATAAACTGGAAAACTTTTAATCCAAAAGTATCTCCGGTTGTGGAAATATATTCTATGCATGGATGTTCTGAAAGCTCTCAAACAGCTTTTCCCTATATGCACTCAATGGGTCCTTTGGACTGGGAAAGCTTAGTTCAATATGGCCTTAGTCAAGGAAAAGTTTTTGGATTTGTGGGCAGCAGCGACCATCACAACGCATACCCAGGAAGCTATGGACATGGTTATATGGGCGTTTGGGCAAAAGAGTTGTCTTCAAAGTCCATTTACAACGCTATTTCAAACAGACGAACTTTTGCTTTAACAGGAGATAAAATAGTTATTGACTATGAACTTGATAATATAAAAATGGGTGAGGTCAGCAGCCCTAAGATGTGCAAAGAACTTAAGATAGACATTGAGGGAGGCTGCGCCATAGATTATACGGATATAATAATTAATAATAAAATAATAAAGAGAATTTCTTCTTATGAAATGATGAAGCCAATCACTAAAGAGACAACAATAAAAACAAAGATTCACCTTGAGGTGGGTTGGGGTCAGCGAGGGAAAAGGCAGGATTGGGATGTCGAATACGGCATATCGGATGGACAAATTATAGATATAGAGCCACGCTTTAGAGGGGCGGACATTTTATCACCCGAACAAAATGACCATTCGGAAAATGAAAAATCAGCTTTTTATTCAAGTTATAAGAGAATAAACGAAAAAGCAGTAAGATTCAATACCATAACATATGGAAATATGACAAACACAACACCGGGAACGCAAGGGGTATGTATTAATGTGCAAATGCCAAGAACTGCCAAGGTATGGGCAAGAATAAACGGCATCTATAAAGAATATTTAGTTAATGAGTTATTAAAAGGGGGAAAATCAGGATATTTGATTGATGAAATAGACTCCCCGTCCTGGCTTATGCATAAGATATTTCAAGAACATGAATATATATGGAACATAAGACTTGATAAATTTGATTATAACTTTCATGCGGGCGATTTTTTATATGTGAGAGTCAAGCAGGAAAATAACCAATGGGCCTGGGGTTCTCCTGTTTTCTTCAGGGAAACATAAGGATTTTTATATTAAAAATTATTAAAAACTTGGGCGAATTTCTTGACAATAACAATAGTTTGATATATCCTATATAAGCTAAGCGATTAAGCTTGGCAAAAACGCACCTTAAAAACAGAACAGACAAGAATTAAGAAATAAAGAACTTGTTAA
>CAZVHD010000078.1:0-7161 GCA_964626765.1 uncultured Christensenella sp. | reverse complement strand
ATATGTATAACGCCTCAAATGACGAGTACAACGTAATAAAAATAGACACATCCGACCTTGACAATGACGAATATAGAGAATATACAATGTATATTCACAATGACGAAAGCGCTACGCAAAGCGTAAAATGGGCTTTTAGTCTGGGCGGCGATGCTGAGGATGAGAAAATAAAAGGAATGCTTGTTGTCGATGATGTTAGGCTTGCTGAAGTAGACACAGATGAGTTTATGGACGCCCAAAGAGGGTTTGACGAACTTGACGAAGAAAATCAAGAGCTTAGTCCTTTGCAACTATACACCTATGACGAGGAAAGAGACCCTGGCGACCCCGAAGAACCAACTGAACCCGAAGAAGAAAAAGACAGCATATTTGATAGAGGCGATGTTTGGCTTCTTGTATCTACAATAGTTATCGGCGCAGTAATACTTGTCACTGTAATAGTTGTTCTTTTCAAGAGGTTTAAGAAAAAGCACCCCAAGAAGGTAAAAGGCGAAAATGTAGTTAAGACCGAGAAATCCATTGAGACAGCTCCTGTGGAGAAATCCGAAAAAGAGGATGTTGTCAATGAGGAAGAATTCACGGACAAAGAAGAAAAACCCAAGTATGTCCAAAGGGTGCTTCCCAAGAAGAAAAAGAAAAAATAAGAAAATCTTAAAAAAGGGGAACCGTCTGAAAGATGGTTCCCTTTTTTTATATATTAAAGATAGGATTTATCTTGTTTATAAAGATAAAATAATATATAATATAGGGGATATGCAAAAGATTTCAAGAACCAAAAAAGGTATTATAATAAGTATTCTGGCGGGAATCTTGAATCTTATATTGTCTTTAGTTAAACTTGCAATAGGGCTTATCGCCGGAAGTCTTTCTGTATTATATGACGGTTTTAATAACCTGTCAGATGTGTTCTCGTCCGGAGCTGCGGCAATTGGATTTGGCGTGGCTGGAATGAAAAGAAATAAAAATTATCCCAATGGTTACGGTAGGATTGAGTATATCATAAGCTTTTTGATATCCGTTGTGGTAGTAATAATTGGGGTTGCTTTTATAATAGGCGCAATAGAAAGATTGCTTGTACCTCAACCAATAGGCTTTAGCTGGATTTATTTCTATATACTTTTGGCTACGGTGTTTGTTAAGCTTTTTATGGCTTTAGGATACAGGCGCTACAATAAGAGTCTTATGTCGCCGATGTTTGAAGCTCTTCAAATGGATAGCGTCCAGGACGCAGGCATCACATCGCTTGTTGTTTTGTCTTTTGTGTTAAGCCAATATATAGGCTTTCCGGTGGATGCTGTATGTGGTCTTATTATGGCTGCTATAATCATTATAAACTGCGTTAAGCTTATCATAAAGTCATTTCACGCTCTTATGGGTGGGAATGATATAAGAATTGGCGACAGCTTAAAGAAATTTGTAGAAAGTTATGAAAGCATAGAAAAAGTTAGAGAAATTGTTCTTTATGATTTTGGCTATGATAACATATACGGTTGCATGCAAATAGAGACAGACAAAAAGATAAATCAAGAGGATATTATTGTAATAATACAAAAAATAAAAGAAGATATCCATAATAAATATGATATAAAAATGAATATTGATATTGCTTATCAAAACTTCGGAGGCGTTTATGAAAAAACAAAAACGGAAATATAAAAAGCTCTATGGAAAAGGCAACAAAACAGCTCTAAAAGTTGTAGGGATACTTTTAGCTTTTTTCTTTTCTCTTTTTGGCTTGGTTTCGCTTGTAGGCGTTGTGGGAACAAACTCAAATATGACTATGGCAAGAGCTAATGAGCCAATTGAAAACCGTGGGCTTATTCCGGAAAAGGATGAATTGGGTTATTGGACATTTACAAATGAAGATGATACAGATTTCAAAATACTTCAACTAACAGATATACACATAGGAGCTGGATGGTTGAGTATCAGAAAAGACAATCTCGCCCTTAATGCAATAAGAAAACTTGTGAAACATACCCAACCTGATTTAATCATAGTGACTGGGGACATGGTATATCCCGTACCTGTACAATCGGGTTCTATGAATAATAGAAGAGCAACACAGCTCTTTGGAACTTTTATGGATAATTTTAATATTCCCTGGGCGGTGACCTATGGCAACCATGACGAGGAATGGTATTCATGGTTTGATTTAGAGCAAATATCTGAAGTTTATGAAAGCTATGATAACTGTCTTTTTCAAAGAGGCCCCGAGGACATTACAGGAATGAGCAATTATTTTATTAACATAAAAAATTCTAGCGGCGAGCTTAATACAACATTGGCGCTAATTGATTCCAACTCTTATATAGGCAGTTTTTATGAAATATTTACTTATGACAAAATTCATGATGACCAAGTGGACTGGTATGAACAAGAACTTTTGAGAATATCCGACTATTATAATTATGAAAACGAGCTTGTGCCATCATTGGCATTTTTCCATATACCGCTCAACGAATTTGAGGACGCTTGGCTTTTACATAAAGACAATTCTGAACATGAAGACATAGAGTATCATTATGGAAAGGCAGGAGAGCCTGGAGAAAGAATTTTTGCTCCAAAGTACAGAGGAGAGATGTTTGAAAAGATGTTAGAGCTTAAAAGTACAAAGGCAGTCTTTTGCGGTCATGACCATTTCAATGATTTTGCGCTGAGCTATAAAGGAATTAGACTCAATTATGGCAAATCTATTGACTATCTTGCTTACCCGGGTATCATTAGATCCACATGGCAAAGAGGCGGAACAGTTATTGAAATTAAGAATAATTCTGATTTTGAAGTGACTCCGGTTGCGCTCGTGGACATAGATTAATTGATATCAAAAACAAAAAAAGTATATTTTTAACATTCTTTTGCTCATTTTTTGTTTATGGCATTAGGATGTTTTTTTTGCCAATAATAATAGAAAATAGGAGAATAATCGGGAAAATATGTTGACAATAATTTGGTTTGTGAGTAGAATGATAATAGAAACAAATACAGTAACTTGTTAGGTGAGACTACTTGTCATACACAGGCTGTTGCCCAGAAATGTCCAGAGACGCCAATGGGTAGAACAAGCATTTATCGGATTAAGGTTATGCTTAAGGCAGCTGATTTTTTAGAAAAATCTACGATGACAAGAGTCAAAGCTGATACTAGGGGTTACAAGTAAGAAATTGTTTGTTTTTTACAATTTTTTGTTTGGCTTGCGACTCCTTGAGGGTCGTTTTTATTTGTTAATACAGAAAAAGGAGGTGAGTCCAAATGGATGACAGTAGTCCTAATTTATGCAAGTTATATAATTCTCAATCAATTAAAACATTTATGGAGGTAACAACATGTCAAAAAATACAGAACTTATATGGACTCATCTTGAGAATAGAAACATTGTTGCTCTGAAAAAGCTCATTAATGAACTTGATGTTATAGAAATACTGACCATCATTGATGAACTTACTCCTGAAGACAGCGTGTTGGTTTTCCGCTTATTAAACAAAGATTTATCAATAGAGGTGTTTGAACAACTAGACACCAGTCTTCAACAACGCCTCTTAAGCTCTTTTACCGAAGACAGGGTTATAGAGCTTATCAACGAGTTGCCCCCCGATGACAGGGTCAAGCTTTTTGATGAAATGCCTGCAAAGGTCACACAAAAGCTCCTTGCAAAACTTTCCCCCGAGGAAAGAGAATCAACAGCTCTTCTTATGGGATATGAGCAAGAGACTGCAGGAAGGCTTATGACTACGGAATATGTTAGTTTGAAAAAGCATATGACTGTAAAAGAGGCATTAAAGAGAATAAAGAGCGAGGCAGAAGAAAAAGAAACTATTTATACCATTTATGTCACCAATGATAGTAGGGTTTTGGAAGGTGTCACATCATTAAGAAATATAATCATTGCTGATGAAAACGAAACCATAGACAACATTATGAGCACGGGTATAGTATCCGTTAAAACAGATACCAATCAGGAGGATGTGGCTAGAAAGCTATATGACCTTGGGCTTTTGGCTATACCAGTTGTGGACAAGGAAAACAGGCTTGTGGGTATTATCACCGTGGATGACGCTATGGAGATTATAGAAGATGAAACTACTGAAGATGCTTTTCAAAAGGTTGGTTTAACATCTCTTAGCAAAGTGGAAAGCGATAAAAGCGAGGTTTTAGTTAAAGGCTCTATTTTCAAAATTTGGAAAGTGAGACTACCATTTTTGCTTATAACGCTTGCTGGAAGTATGCTTGCAGGAACCGTTATACATGGCTTTGAAGAGACCCTGAGAGTCCTTGCTGCTGTTGCTGTATTCATGCCGGTTATTATGGATATGGGAGGAAATACAGGAACACAATCCAGTACGATATTTGCGCGAGCTTTTGTTCTTGGACACATTAAACCCACGGAATTTTTCAAAGCCATCAGAAAAGAGGTGTTAGTCGGTTTTTCTATGGGAATAGTCGTGGGATTAATTGCCGGAGTGGTCTCTTTTATTTGGCAGGGTATGCTTGGACTTAGTCTTGCGGTGGGACTTTCACTTGTTATAACTATGACAATAGCAACAGGTCTTGGATTTGGCATACCGTTTTTACTCAATAAACTTGGGCTTGACCAGGCGGCGGGAGCTGACCCCATAATAATCACCATAAAAGCCATAACAGGACTTTCAATATACTTTTTATTTGTTAATCTATTTATGGCGGCGCTATTATAACAATAAAAAACCGCTTTAATCACAGTTAAAACGGTGTCCAGGGTAGTTTTAGTTTTTTGAATATTAATCAATTAAGATATCATAAAAAGCTTTATATACTTCAGGGGCTTTGTTCCCCCATTGATTATATATGGATATGGCCTTTTGCATATTGGGAACCACAAACTTTAGTTGCATAATTGGTTTTGTAATTTCCTGAATGCTCATTTCCACGGTATACGAGCCATCGCTATTCTTTTTGTAGTCACAAAGAAATTCTTGTTTTTTCTTGTAACTTAACCTTGTGGAGCGAGCATATTCGGTAATGGTATCCCGTACGGATTTTGGAATATCGTTATAAAAATGGGAAAGGCAGGTTCTGCCATCCTCTGTAAGAGCCAATATAGGATTTCTTATGCTTCCGTTTACTTTTGTAATAAAACCCGCCTCGGTGAGATCAGCGATAATCTGTTTGCAATAAAAATAAGGTATCCATTCGTTGTCCGTTGAGCAAATGGATAAAAGTAAATCCTCGTTTATAGGGATTTCTATTTTATCCAGTACAAACAGTACAAGAAGTTTATTACTTATTCTTTCGTCGTGTATCATAACCGTCCTTTTTGGGGTGTTTATCTATTATAACACTAAACTTAAGAGGTGTTAAGCGTTTTTTATATATTAAAATTATAAGTAAATGAAAGAGATATCGGAAAGAGTTCTTATTGCCAAATTAATAAATTAATAGTATAATTATCATATTCAAAGTATATAAGGAGAGAAAGAATGAATGTTTGGCATGATATAAGCTATGACAGAATAGCCTCTGAGGATTTTTTGGCTGTGATTGAGATATCCAAAGGTAGCAAGAATAAATACGAATTGGACAAGCAAAGCGGGCTTTTGGTACTTGATAGAGTTCTCTACACATCCACCCATTATCCCGCCAATTATGGATTTATACCAAAAACTTATTGTGAAGACAATGACCCAATGGATGTTCTTGTTCTTTGCAGCGAGGCCATAAAGCCCATGGCGATATGTCGATGTTATCCAATAGGAACGGTTTCGATGACAGATGATGGATTTATGGATAACAAGATTATAGCCATACCTTTTACAGACCCTACATGGAACAATTTTAAGGATATCGAGGATTTACCAAAGCATATTATGACTGAGATATGCCACTTTTTTACGGTATATAAGGAACTTGAAAACAAGCATACAGCGGGAATAGAAATAGACGGTAAAAAGAAAGCCATAAAAACAATAGAGAAAAGTATAAAAAACTATAAAGATAAATTTTTGCCGGGCAGATAAAAAATTAATCCGATTGGCAAAAAATTTCAAATTAGATTAGAAAAAATGATTTAATTCAAATTCAAATTGTCAAACACAGCCAATAATAGAATTTTTGAAAAGGGGAATCAAAAATGAAACTTACTGTGCTAGGAAGATATGGAAAATTCCCAAACAAAGACGGAGCCACCTGCAGCTATTTAATACAAAGTAGCGGTGGAACAAGAATTGTACTAGATATGGGAAGCGGGTCATTGCATAATCTTAACAAGATTTTGGACTATAAAGATATAGACGGAGTTATCATCTCACATTTTCACGGCGACCATTGCGCCGATGCCTTTGTGTTTAGAAATATAGCCTTAGAGCTTACAAAAACTGATGTTTGGAAAACCAAACTACCGTTTTTCATGCCTCAACATCCTATTGACGAATACAATGCGTTAAAGAGTTGCCCGGGATTTGAAGTTGTGGATATTCATAACGAATTAAAAAGCCGAATTAAGGATTTGGAATTAGAATTTATAAGAGTTAACCATCCTCTGCCTACTTTTGGGGTGAGGGTTATAGACAGTGAAAAAAAAGTTTTGAGCTATACTGCAGACATTATGGACAAAAAAAACTTAGACAAACTTTTCAAGGGAAGCGATTTTGCACTTGTAGATGCGTGCATCTTACAAAAAAACCACAAAGAGGGAGCGCCACATATCAGCGTAAAAAACATAGCCCTAATAACAAAGGACATACCCCAGGTTATGCTCACTCATCATGAATATGGTCAGGAGGAAGAAGCTTTGCAGGAAGCGTTGAGCCAAAATAAAAACGCTTTTATTGCTGAGGAACTCAAAACCTTTAAGATATGAAAGACACAACAATAATTAACAAAAGACCTTTGGTCTTTGTTGCTTTGGCTTTAATGTTGGGAATAGTCATAAGCTTTTTTGTTGTTGAGAATAGATTGTTATTTTGGGTTATTTTTGCTTTTTTTATACATCTTACATTATGTTTTTTTGTTTTTAACAAAATTAAGATAGTAGCTTTTATGCTGCTTTTTTTTGTGGCGGTTTTTTTTGGTCACTTTTTTTTATATAAACATACATTTGTAAGGTTTGAAATTGGATAAGTGTTATATTTTTCTGGGTAAGTTGCAAAGGATTTAGATGGGGCATATTATGATTATATTTTACTT
>CAZVHD010000077.1:0-7178 GCA_964626765.1 uncultured Christensenella sp. | reverse complement strand
TTCTCTTATTTCCTCATTCAGTAATCTCAACTCGTCGTTATTGGCAACTTCCGCAAGTTCACCTAAATAGTAATCATATAAAGCATTGTCGTATACTATTGTGGCGGCAAGATAGTCATATATGGCATTGGCCTTTTCTATGTCGTTCATGCCATCGTCTATTATCTCATTTAAGATAGCTTTTGCCTGGTCATAAATACTCTCCGCCGCACTTCCGACCTCTGGAATCGGTTTTATGCCCCAACTTGCTGCAAGGAAAAGCTCATTGCTTGTCGCCACCTCAAGACTTTTAGATGACGAATCTATTGGGAATACATCATTTTCGACGGGTCTTCCTGTTTCTGATTTTGTCCTTCCTTCGTCATACAACAAAGTAAAATCGTCCTCTATTGATTCCATAGTCATATCTATATCATAATTGTCGGGAATATCCAGTTGAATTCTGACTCCTCCATTAGCTAGATCAGCATAGGTTATTGACATTCCTATTCCTGCCCCATACGCCTTGCTGGCAGCTTGAATAAGTTTTGAAGCGTTTTCAATTTGGGCGCTTGCTGAAACTTGACTTGTTATTGCCCCGCCTCTTTCATAAGCTGCTTTGTTTACATCGGCATCATAATCTATGGCAAAATAAATATCCGCCACAATATCGTCGCCTTGCAACAGCGAAGAAGGTTTGAATACCTGCAAGTAGTTAAGAAGCTTGCCCAAATCATAAACATTGGTTATGTAAAAATTCATAACCCCGTCTATATCTTCAAGATAGCTATAATGGTCACTACTGATAGTGTCTGATTGGTAGCTATAAAATCCTGTATATATCTCTGAAATGGAACTAGTTATACGGAAATCAAAATCATCTTCCAAAGTAAATTCGCTATAAGGGACCTTAAATCCTTCCGAAGTAAATAAGGAGCTATAATCCGGGTCTGTACTGTCATACTCTTTATTTTGGGTTCCTTTTCTAATGTTTATGGTGAAATCTGTATCGCTTTTTGTAGTCATCCATTTTATATGCGGAGCATAGTTGGTTCCGTCGTAATAACCGTTTACATTTATATTATAGAGTTCATGAGAAATCTCCTCGGCAATATAGATATTATGGGAGAATTTTTCTTCTACGGGAGAGCCGTCTTGACTCAAAGTGCCTTTGACCTTATAGGTGCCGGCATTATCAAATAAATAAGTATTGCCTGAAACATCGTCATAAAAGGTTCCAGCCGATGTATATATTCTCCAATTTACTGATGTAGGTTCCGCCAATTCAGTGTTATAATCAAACTCCACTTCGGAATTGAGCTGATACTCGGCAAGCATATCTTCCATTTCAAACACACTGCTTAAAGTTATTACAAAATCTCTTTCCACAGAAAAATCCTCGTCGTGCATCTCAATCTCAAGACTAACAACAATATCTCTTGCCCTTTCTGGTTGATTAAAGCTGTATGTATAACCATTATTATGGTTTCCTTCATAATTTCCGTCCACATACCAATGACAGCTATGACCATTTATTCCTGAAACATTGAATGTTATATCCTCAAGGCTACCTATTGTCTGTTCCAGAGGTTTAGTGTGAGTTATACTTATATCCGACTCGCTGAAATCCAATATATTAACATCTATATATCCAAAGACATCTTCATCGCTATCAGAAATAACCTTAATCCTAACAGGGTCGTCAGTAGGCGAATCAGGAATGATTTCTCCGTCTGTTATTGAAAGATAATCCTCTCCGTTGTCTAAAATCTCGTAAGTAACCGATTTGTCATAAGTGTCTTCGGGAAGTATCGTGTAATCAATATCATAGCTCTGATCCAAAAGAAGCGTTATTTCGTCTGGGTCAACTACAATGCTTGTAGCGGTAACTATAGGGTCAGAAAGCTCTATTCCCACATCGTAGTGGATATCGGATTCAACACCGTCAATAATGGCGTAAAATCTTAAATTCATATTGCCCTCGGTCTCAGTGACTTTAACCTTATGAATTTCATTGCCATTGCTATGCTGTTCGGTCTGAAGATTTCCTTCAGACTCGGTTATGAGCGTCTCATCTTCACCGTCTACTCTATAAACCGCATAGCCATCCGCCTCTTCCATGTTGGCATATTCAATACACTGAAAACTCACCCAGTCATCATGATAATAGTCTTTTTCGGGATATCCAACATAAAATTCGGTAAGCTCTTCTTCGCTGTCGTCATTTCGCACTCTTACATAAACATTGGCTCTTACTTGCGGATTATCTTCCTGAAATAAGCTCACGACATAAGGAGGGTCGCCCTCGTCATATCCGGTAGCCTGTATGACATAAACAGGATTTTCGCCTTCCTCTGCAATGTCGACTATTGAGATATTATCTGAAGAAAGAGTTGAAAAGCTCAAATCTCTATCTGTCGCATCCCCGGGATAGTACACTATCTCAAGGTCATTTAAGAAAAAACTGTCATCAGAAGAATTATATTTTAAGTCTATGATATTGTTTACCACAACTATATCTTCAAGAAGTATCTCCTCGTCAGAAATGACTAGAAATTCCAAAGACTCTGACTTTGACTCCATTTCAATTCCGTCAAGAACGGGTATTACTTTTATTGTGAAAAGCCCTGCTTGTTCAAACTCAATACCAAAAGCCTGCATAGCGTCTATCGTATCCTGCAGCTCAAAATCCCCATCGTCTTGTTTTTGATATATGTTATATCCTTCGGGGCTTCCTTTCGTTTCTATTATGTTAACTGTAACACTATCGCCAATAAGATATCTTTGCTTAAATACAGATACCTCAATATAATAGTTATCAAATTTTTTCTCTCCCCTTGTGCATGACGAAAACATAGCAAATATCATCAAAGCTATAATTATTACTAGTAGAAATTTAACAGTTTTTTTCATAAGTCCCTCTAAAAAAATCAAACAATTGGCTCAATAACCAAAACAAAGAAGTTTTCTTTGAATTGAAAGAGCTCTTTGTAGCCTACATCGGTTTCCTCAAGCGCCGCTTGAGCTCCAGACAGGATAAAATCTCTGTATTGAATATCATTATCAAACAGTTCGTTGTCCACCTCAATTTGAAATGAAACTGGTTTGTCATCTACTCTTGTTGCGTAGAACTGTATAAGATCGTTTAATTGGTCAGTTTGGGTTATAAACTCATAACCGCTAACAAAATAGTGTTTTTCATAATCTATATTGCAATCAGGATACTGACCAAATGTCTCGTATCCCAAATCTTCAGCTGTTGTATCGCTGAAAAGAAAATACATATGATTGATGACAGAACCATTATCTCTTTGGGCTTTTCCTTTTGACGCGTCAATGTTGTACCATTCATTCCCAATAAGGACCTTGTTCCATGTATGAGATTTATCGCCGTAATTTCCTTCTACCGAATAGGATGAAATTCCCTCTATCCAAAGCAGAAGATTTAGGGCCTTGCTGACACCGGGGCTCAATCCTTTTTTGTCTAACACCACTCCTTCAAGGTGATATCCGGCATGAAGATACAAGTCTTCAGGTTCGGGATACATAAGAGAATATTGATATAAAGGCTTGTCATATTCCACATTTTCCACAAGATAATCATAGATAGCAAGCATCTTTTCAAAATCCTTCATATTCGGCGCTAGTATCTCATTAAGTATTGATAAAGCCTCTTCATAAATTTCTTCTGCGATGCTATCTTCTACGGGCATAGGTCTTTTACCCAAAGATACCACATAATATAACTCAGAAGATGTTCTTACATTTATGGTCTCTTTGGTTTTTATGCTGAAATCATCATACCCCTCTCTTCCAACTGTCGAATAATTGGTCATAAAATCATAGTTGTTGACTCCCTCGCCCTTTTGGCGAGAATATGAATATATATTATCGGGAACAGTTATGGTTATTTCAAAACTCTTGTCTATATCAAAATACTCAAAATCAAAATCTATATAATCAGCTATACCATAAGCGTTGTATGCGCCATGAACAATATTATATATATTCACAAGATGATTTTCTTCATATTCGGTTTCTTCATGAACAGGATAGACCCCGTCAAGCTGGTTATAAACTATGGGAGTTTGAATTCGTATTGCAAATTCCATAAAGCCGTCATCTTGATTTTTCAAAAGCGATTCGGGACGATATACTGAAACATAATTTATTATCTCTCCCATTTCATACATATCGCTTATGTATTGGTTAATGGAGAAATTAATCTCGTCTAGATAGTTATAGTTGGCGCTTGAGATAGTATCTGCCTCATAAACCACACTATCACAATAAACCCCTCCTTGTTTTTTTACTCTTACGGAGAAATCCTGGGAAAAAGTAGCTATTTCCGGAGGAAGAACAATGCTATAGTCCCTATAGATTATTCCCGTATCATCAAAATCCTGTTCCAAGGTATCAATAAGATATATTCTATTATTGCTAAAGACTTCAATAACATAATTGTTAATTCCGCCCAGTTGCCCCCACTTTATCAACGGGCGATAGTCCTCCTCGTCAACCATAACACCGTCAACAATGAGATAACTGACTTTTGGCCTGTCTTCTTTTTCCCATACGGTGAAAGGCTCTGTATACTCTATCATGCGATAACTTTGTCCATCCTCAATGATTGTAACGGGAAGACCGTCTAAAGTCGGAGTGCTGCTAAGCACATAGGTTCCGGGATTTGATGTCTCATAATGAAAAGGTTCGTCGCCCACCGATGTACCCACATAACTACCGTCTATGTTTACAAGCTTATCTTCTATATTATCCGACTCAACACTGCTGTCATATTCGTGCAAATACCAGTCAAAACTTTCGGGAATTTTTTCACCGGTCGTTATTTGAGGCAGAATCTGTACCCTGTCGCCCGAAACATATCTGATAACATTAAAGTCAAATGACCTTCTATTTATTTCGACATCTTCATCATAACCGCTCACAGTAATAGTGAAGGCTCCTTCGTCTTCCATAGTCATAGAGTACTCCCCATAATTTTGGGAATACAAAGTTGTGCCTATATGATTTCCTACGCCGGTCTCTCCTTGAGATTTTATGTACCATTCAAACCTCTCAGCCTCTTCCATTTCAGGGTCAAAAATTACATTGGAATTATACTCATATTTGGTTCCTGTCGGTTCATTTTTTAATAGTTCAAATCCCGTGAATTCTTTGTATAAAGTTATTGGCTCAGACTCCAAAACAATTGTCTGCTCAGCTTTGGGAGTTAATTCCGCTGTTATAGTAAAAGTAGCGGGCGTGCTGTCCTCGTCAGGAGAATACTCAAACTGCCATTCTCCGTCCTGCGATAAAATCCTGTTGCCCTCTACCTTCCATTTTATGTCTGGGTTGGGGTCACAATGCGGGTCAAGTCTTATTATATTAAATGATATTGTGTGCGGAGTGCCGATGACTTGCTCATAACGGGGCGCCGAGTTTGTCACTTCCAGTCGATAGCTGCCGGGAGAATAGGCAACTCTCACCTGCACCCTTCCTTCTATTGTCCTGCCTCCAAGAGTTGTACCTTTTGCTATAATAGTAGTTATCCCAACATCCTGAATAGTTATTGTTCCTGAGCTATCCACTGTGGCAACCTCGGAATTTTGCGAAGTGAATATAACATCCCTTCCGTCCTGAGCGTGGTAGGGGGAATATCTGATATCTAATTCAACAGGATCGCTATTATATAATACATCCATTTGATTTGAGCCAAAATATATTTCTCTAACTTCGACATATTCAATAATTACTGACACTATTGTATAAGCGTCGGGGTTTGCCGCGCTGATTATTTTTATGGGAACGCTTCCTTCTTCTGTTATTCTTTTGGCAGTGATAAAACCGTCGGGAGTAACATCAAAATAATCCAAATTCTCCGGTGAAACATAATACAAGATTTTTCTGTTTGTGGCATTTTCAGGAAAAACCGTGGGCTCCAACTGAAAGTTACTGGTTTCTCCGTCCGGTGATAAATATACAACGGCTGAAGGAACCCTCACGCCGGTCACTTCAACATAGGATTCGTCGGCTGTTGTGCTATCGTCACCATCACATGAGGCAAGACCAAACAGAAACAAGACCAATAAAACGATTATTATTATTTTTATGTAAATTCTCATACCGCTCCTACTGAAACTTATACTCTCGTATTTATATAATAAATGTTTTATTATCTATTGTCAACACAGCTATGTATTATTTTAATTGAATTATAAAAAGATATATAGTATACTGATATGTATGCAAAATGATTATGTTCCAGTATTACCCAAAAACTTGAGCCAAAAAGATATTGTTCAGCTCAACCCACTAGTACTTTCCTTCATAGGAGATAGCGTGCAAACACTTTATGTGCGTTCAAAACTAGTAATTAATTCAAACCATAAGGCTGGAAAACTTCATATTCTTGCAAGCAAAGAAATTAACGCCACCAGCCAAGCAAAGGCGATGCGCAAAATTCTTGTTCATCTGACATTAGAAGAATCGGAAATCTATAAGAGAGCCCGCAACTCCAAAACAACAAGTCCGGCAAAAAATGCGTCCATATCAGACTATCATTCAGCAAGCGGATTCGAAGCAGTCATAGGATACTTATATCTTATGAATAAAAGCAAAAGGATAAACGAGCTTTTACACCTGGCTTATGAAAAAGATGAGCTGTCTTAAAAGGCAATTTGGGGATACCATTACATATAAAACAGGAGACCAAAGTTATGATACTAGAAGGTAGAAATGCGATAAACGAAGCCTTGAAAGGTAATTTAACAATAGAAAAAGTTATGGTTTTGAAAGACTATAACCCCAGCTTAAACCGTATTATTGCCGCATGCAAAAAAAATAAAATTAAACTAAGCTTTGTGGAAAAATCTGTTTTGGACAAGTTCTCAACAGCCAAGAATCATCAGGGTATTGTAGCGATAGCCACAGACTTTGAATATTCATCTCTTAATGATATTTTGTCAAGCAATTCTAATAAAAGACTAATTATTATAATTGACAGTATTGAAGACCCCCACAATTTAGGCTCTATAATCAGAATTGCCGACGCTGTCGCCGCCGATGGAATAATAATACAAAAACACAGATGTTGCAAAGTTACGGATATTGTCATAAAAGTTAGCAGCGGGGCTGCGGCTCATGTAAAAATAGCAAAGGTAACCAACATTAATGACACAATAAAAGAGCTCAAAAAACAA
>CAZVHD010000076.1:0-7215 GCA_964626765.1 uncultured Christensenella sp. | reverse complement strand
TCTTTCCCCATTAATATTATTTCTAATATGTTCATCTAAAGTATATTTTTGATGATCTAAAGATAAGCCAGATACACTAACTTTTGTTGCATAAGATACATTTTCGTCAGTATAAACAGCATTTGTAAAGTTTAGATTTACCTGATCGGAGGGGAAAACACCGTTTAGCTCGTAATATTCATTTGTTACATTTTGGCTTTCACTACCGTCGAATATGTTTTTTATTGTTCCCAAACTGTTTATTGTAAGCTCTTTTGGAGAAATTGTAAATTCTTGAGTTGTGGCGCCTGTCAATATATAATTATTGTTATTAATACTTGCTGACGCGGTATATTCTCCTGCGTTAAGAACAATAACATCCTGTCCATATGAAAGTTCCACTTCCACAATGTCGCCTATTTCCACATCGTTTGCATTGGCTAGGATGCTTTGAACCTCTCCGTTATACACAAGATTATCATAATCTGTGAATGTAACTGTTATTTCCTTTGGCGATATTGTAAACTCTTGAGAGAAGGTTTCTACAAGAATATAATCTTCGTCTTCAAGACTTGCAGTCGCTAAATAATCTCCAGTATCTTTTACAGTTACGCCTTCTCCATAATCTAGCTCAATATCAACCGTATCTTCTTCAAGGAGTCCATCGGCCGTTGCAACAATTGTTTGTTCCATACCGTTATATATAAGATTATAATCAGAAAAGTCTATAGATAATATCTTCTTATATTTTGCAACCAAAACTATGTCCGTATTGGGGTCATCTATGTCCGTATCATTGATAATGTCAGTAAATAAATAATATGTTGTTACATCATAAGCTTCATATGTTTCCTCATCAATTTCCCTTCTCCACTCAATAAATACATAACCGTTCTTTGTCGGTTCGGGTAACTCTTCTATGTCATCAAGGTAATCTCTTGATATGTTATCCACTGAAAAACCACCGTTTTCATCAAAATCAATAGTATAATTATTTATTTCCCATACCGCTTTTAATTCTATATCGTCAGGGGCCGATGGGCTTATCACATCATTCCAATAATAAGTCTGAGGATTTTCGTTCACCTCAAAATATAGTACTTGCTCATTTGGTTTTTCCCAACCAATAAGCGTATATCCTTTATAATAGAACTCATTCACTGCGCTTTGTATATCTATGGGGTTTTCTTCGTCATAATAGACTGTTCCCGTATCGGTTCCTGTTCCATATTCTGTAATATAACTTATTGTGTATGGCGTCTGCTCCCAAATAGCTGTAAGATAAACATTATCTTGAGGGTTTTCTTTAACTAATATATCATCATAATAATAAGTCATAGATGAACCCTCTTCTTCAAAATAAAGAGCCAGTCCCGTTCCGTCTTGGCTTTCTACTTGCCAACCGGCAAGGGTATATCCAAGTTTGAAAAACTCTTCCCCATTATGTAAAGATACCTCTAATTTATCTGCATCATTTGTAGATGCGTCCATATTTCCGTAAGTAATCATATCAAAAGCGCTGCCCGAACCCGAGCCACCGGCATAGTTTATTTGGTATTCATTATTGCTCCATTTGGCATAATAATCTTTGTTGCCATATGTTCCTTGATTTATTGAAATAATTTCATACCCATCAAATTCAGGATTATCATACCATCCCTCAAAAGTATACCCGGTTCTTGTTATTGATGTATTAAGCGTATATGTTGAGGTGATATAATAAGTGTAATCGGAGATTTCTCCTCTTCCATTCTCATGGTATTCAATAGTATCAGGAATAAGCTCCCATTGCGCTCTTAGATAAACGTATCCAATGTCTCCTTCGTTAATATGGGTATATTCTATCGTATCGTTATAAAGATCAACCCATCCCAAAAAGTCATAACCTGTTCTTGAGAATTCTTCGCTGGTGGGTAAAGTAATAGTCTCTGTTTCTATGGTGTATAGTGTTGGCTTTTCATAGCCTTCAATGTAAACTCCATCATACTGGTCATAATAATTTATTGTATACTCAACAGGTTCCCAAACAGCGTATATGTCTATGTTTGATGTGACGGTAATAGAATTTGACTCTAGCGCTGTATTATCATTTCCTGATTCTAGAGACCAACCTGTTAATTCATAGCCTGTATTATAAAATCCTTGATAGCTTCTCATATAATGACAGCTAATTAATGAGACCTCATTCCCATAATTAAAACCGTTAATCAATTGCCCTGTATTGTTATAATATGTTTTCGCGTTATCAGTATTATAAGGATATTCCTCGACGCTGTTATTGGTGTGATAAGTAATAACATATTTCCATATTGCCTTCAAGGTTATATCCCTATCTTCTGTATAATAAAACTTTTCATTCAAATTATATAAGGATATACTTTCACTATCAAACCAGCCGACAAGTGTCATATCCTCTTTAGATACGCCTTCTCCATCAAAAAGATATTCATAATCGCCATTATGACCGCTATCGGAATAAGCTTCGCCTTCTCCTCCATGATAATCATAGGTTATAGTATATGTTTTTTTAGTAAAATGAGCATAGAGTGTTTTCTCTTCGGTTGATGTATCGGATATTTGAGTATATTCACTTCCTGAACCGCTTATCCCTTCGTACCATCCTTGAAATTCATAATACAATAAAGTTGCCTCATAAAACTCCGCAACCCCTTCTCCGTAAAAATATGTATCAGGATTATCAATACTGTTTGTCGCGCCTTCGGGCAAAACATAATTTATATTATATTCAAACGGACTAAATCCTGCATATAAAGTTAAATTTTCGCTAGGCATTGTGGTATCAGTAAACTGGTTTTCAAAAATGCCGTCGTCTGTATACCAACCATCAAAATTATAGTAGTCCTTAGATGTATCAGGTAGAGATATGGTTGAGCCGAATTCAGCTGTTATATCGCTTACTTCGCTTCCGCCGTTTTCTTCAAAAGTTAAAGTATATTCGTTTATTTCCCATACTGCGTATATTGTTTTGTCTTCTGTTATGGTATAAGAGCTTTCAAGAGCGTAGTCAATTGTATTCTCTCCCGATACATCCGACCACCCTGTTAATGTATACCCAGCCTTAGTAAACGCCGAACTGTCTTCCAAAGTTATGTTAGTGTTATAGTCTTCGATAACTGTAATGTCACTCTCCACCCCGCCATTGGCGTCATAGGTCAAGGTGTATTCGTTTATTTCCCATACAGCGTAAAAAGTAATATTGCCTGAAGGAGTATATTGAGCGCCAAGGGCAAAATCTACCATATTATCTCCCGATGTTTCAGACCAACCAATCAAGGTGTATCCCGTTTTGGAAAAGCCTGTCCCATCGCTTAAATCTGTTTCCACACCCTCCTGTACTTGAGTGGAATCTATTGAACCACTTCCTGTATTGGCATCATAACTTATTGTTACCTCGCCTTCGGCATAAGCAATTTCATAAGAGTTATTGATGCTGGCAAAGAAAAATATAGTCATTAATAATACTAAAACTATCAAAAAATAGTAATATCTTTTACTTATTTTAGCCATAGTGTAAAATTCTCCCTTAAAAATAAAATGTTGATAAATGTAGATTTATATAATAATCTACAATAATTATATAATCAATAAGAATTATTTGTCAATAGAGAATTTTATTTTTGATGTATATTTGTTAAACATCTTCTATGGGACGCATCGCTAAGTTGTTATTTTCTTTATTGAAACATTTTTAGTCAACTATTAAAGAACATAAAATTATTGAGAATATGCCTATTGTAAAAACTGTTCTAAGTCTTTTTAATGTATTGTTAAACTACAAAATAACAATTGACTGAAAATTTATTTATCAACTTGACAAATATATGCTTTCAGCATTATAATACATTTAATCTGGGGCGACTAAAAAATGCAGACATAATATACATTATAGTCTTGAAGTGAAAAAGCTATGCATGATAGATTATTGGTATATTGCAAATGAAGAGGTATTGATATCAAAAAACTAGAGAAGAGCAAATATTTTTTTATTGTTCTTGGCATAATAGCAACTTTTATGCTGTCTTTTTTATTGGCAAATACCACTCTTGCAAATTTTTCTACATCTCAAGACAGTAATCAAACTTTGAGTATTGCTTCGTTTTCTTTTTACAGCGATGACCTTTCTACTGAAGGCAACTCATATGTTTTTGAGGATTCTTTTGATTTTGAACTGTATAATTTTATAGACACCAAATACACAGATTACGATATAGAATATGAAATAATCTTTACTGATTTAATCACTTCAGGAAATGATACTATAACAATAAACGATGACAACAACGGAATTTTGCAAGGCAACACCTTATCCACTTCAATTATTACTGTTTCTCCACATGAAGATATAATAAGTTTTAATTTATCTGTGACTCCCATATATGGATTCCAAAAAACCTTACGCTCATTCTTTGAAAGACCGCAAGAGCATACCGTAACTTTTGACGGTGATGGGGGAACGCTCACTAGTGGCGATGAAGTTCAGACAGTTGAACACAATGGCGATGCCGTGGCTCCCGTTTACGAAAAAGAAGGATATCTTTTTAGAGGCTGGAGCGAAGATATTACTAATGTTACAGAAGACCTGAATGTATCTGCCATATGGGAAAATTATTTCAACTATAATGTGGACACAAACGGCGATGTTACTATAACAGGTTTGAATTCACATTATAATTTGAATACATTAACCGTTCCTGAAACCATAGATGACGATGGAACAGAAAGAGATGTTATTGCTATAGGGGATTATGCTTTTCAATATAAATCCGTTCTCACAGAGGTTAATATACCGTATGGTATATCCGTAGGAAACAATATTCTCATAGGTTGTAACAACTTAACGACGCTAACAGCTCCCTTTGATACCACAAATATAATTAATTTGAGACATTATTTTGGCACAACGGTACCCAGCTCATTAAATACAGTTAATATAGCTGAAGGCACAACTGAATTGGGAAATAGAGCTTTCTATACTATGGACATTGAAAGTGTTACCATTCCAGACAGTTTAACAATAATAGGAGAGGAAGCTTTGAAACTATGCTCAAATTTGCATACGGTTAACATAAGTGAAAACAGCCAGCTTACGACAATTGGCGAGGATGCCTTCTATAATTCCGATTTAGTTGCAATAACTCTTCCCGATTCCCTTCAGACTATTGGCTCACACGCTTTCAGCAGCAATACCTCTCTTACTAATATAAGAATACCTGCAAATGTTAGTTCAGTGGGGACTAATCCTTTCGGAGGCTGTTCATCCTTAACATATGTTATCGTTGACGCGCCCACCCCGCCCTCAGCAGGATATAGTATATTTAATAATTGTACTCTGCTTGAAGATATATATGTAGCGCCAAATTCTATCAGTTCATACCAAACAGCTTATGGTTGGTCAGCCACCGATACTCTTTATTCAGGATACAGCGATATTACATTTGAAACAAACGGCGGAGACCATATCGATCCTATAACCGCCTATGACGACTCTCCGTTACCCGACGCAACAGGAAGAGAAGAAACCTTTGACGGATGGTACACTGATGAGACATTTACAACAGAATATGATTTTGATTCATTAACTTCCACCAAAACAACAGTTTACGCAAAATGGATATAAGACAAAGAAATATTTTTCATTTTATATCTTAACAGATTAAAACATCATGTTCCTATATTTATTGATGTATGATATTTTTTGATGTTTTATTAAAAGTCAGATAATTGCCTTTATGAACGCTTTATTCTAAAAAATAGGTTATATTTTTTAAGATAAGGCTTTTCAATATGTGTATGGACGACATAAGTACAATCTAATATTTATGTTTTTTAGTTCTTCAAGCTCATGTTATCTTTTTTACTAAAAGATTTAACTATAAATAAAAGTTTTTCATATTATGCATTATAAAAATATTTAAGAGGTAAAAAAATGTACAGAAATAATTATACATATAAATCCATGAGCAAGGATTTCGGTCCTGAACCTTTTGTGGTAAATATTCAAAAAGAAACCTTGCAAAATCCATACTTTAGATCAGCTCTGTGGACTGGCGAACATCTTCAGTTAACTTTAATGAGTATTCCGGTAAGAGGAGAAATCGGCCTGGAATCACATCCCAATTTAGATCAGTTTCTGAGGTTGGAACAAGGGTATGGTATGGTTAAAATGGGGCCTTCCCCAAATAATCTAAATTTTCAGGCAAAAGTAACAAAGGGGTATGCAATTTTCATACCTGGCGGAACATATCATAATCTAATTAATATAGGCAATATTCCTATAAAGCTTTATTCAATTTACGCCCCGCCTGAACATGCAAGAGGCACGCTTCATGAAACAAAGGAGATTGCTGACAAGGAAGAAGATCATAATCATTAAATAAATTAAGCGATGATAAATCTAAATTAATCTTTGTTTATAACCCTGCATTCTTGCAGGGTTAACTTGTGATTAGAGTCTTTTTTGTTAGCTAAATATGATAAAAAATATAATTATATTTAATAAATTATAATTCTACGCTTATTTGCACTAGGCAATCAATCATCTTTATTACAATATAAAATAATAAAAGGCTTTTGATGTCTTTTAATTGACTTTTTGTTAATAGTAATGATATAATTTGTTAAAATAATAATATATATGACAATATGCTGGGTTGTTATTGCTTGGCATTTTTTCATTAATGGAGACTAATGTTTAACAAATTAAACTTATCAGAAGAAATTCTAAGAGGCCTTGAAATAAAAGGCTTTGAAGTGCCCACCGAAATACAGACAGAATGTATACCAATAATCGTGGGAGGACAAGATGTCTTGGGAAGGTCTCAAACCGGCTCAGGTAAAACATTTGCTTTTGGGCTTCCTGCAATAGACAGAATTGATGTTAATAATAATAGCGTACAGGTATTGGTTGTTTGTCCCACAAGAGAACTTGCAATGCAAGTTACTGATGAAATGCGTAAGATAACCGAATTCAAGCCAGGGTGCAAAATTGTTAGCGTCTATGGGGGCTCAAATATCGACAGACAAATCAAAGCTCTTAAGAGTGCAAAAATCGTTGTAGGCACTCCGGGCAGATTAATGGACCACATAAGAAGAAAAACCCTGAAACTTCATAACATAAAAATGGTTGTTCTTGACGAAGCCGATGAAATGCTTAATATGGGCTTTCGTGACGATATAGAAAGTATCTTAAAACATATTCCAATAAAAAGACAAACA
>CAZVHD010000075.1:0-7224 GCA_964626765.1 uncultured Christensenella sp. | reverse complement strand
AACATCTCCATTTATGTAATAAACACTGATTATTGGTTCCTCGCTTCTTTCCACAACTTCATTGCCCTGATAATCGGTATAAACATCCAATCCATAAAGCCCTAAGTGAAGGTCTGAGTTTGTTATATCAGATATATTAATGTTTCCTTCAATTTCCAATCTGAAGAAGGTTCCCACTTCTTCAAGTATTTGAAGTATTGGTATAATGTTAAGGCCAAGCCCTCTGTAAGCTTCGTTATCTCCCATTAAAGTATTTATAAGATTTGCAAAATCATATTCAGAATCCTCGCCCATTTCCCAGCCGAAATCTACGGCAAGATTAACATAAATATTGGAGATATTCTCATCAATTGTTGCAAAATCCTCGGGTTCAAAACTCTCCGGCAGATTGAGCGAAAGGTCTGAAAATCCTGGCTCTATCTTGTCAAGAGCAAGTTCCATTCCAAAGTTTGCGGCTTCTACTGTGGCTCTTATAAGCTTATCATCATTAAGAGCGGCGATTTCGAGCAAGGCATGTTCGTTTACGGTTGCCATAATTATATTATGAAGCTCTGAATATGCGTTTACATATATATCGGCAAGTCTTTCCTGCTCGTTACTATTTACCTTGACTTTTTGCCAGTTTCCACTACTATCCGGCCTTAAAATATAACCCGTGAGCAAGTTACCTTCCATAAATCCGTTTGATAAGGCGGTGTCTATGTCCTGATTATAGAACTCCCAACTTCTTGCAGCCTTTTGGTCATTGGTATAATTGGGCATCAGATTGTCAATAAAGCTATTCATTCTTTGTCTTGTATCATTATTTGATCTATGATAAAGTGTCTCCCAAGACCAAATATCATAGTATACATCCCAGATATTGTCCAATTCAAAATCATCTTTTTTCAATAACATCTCATTGTATATACCATTCAATGAGCTTATCTCCTCTTGTCTTTGAGCGAAGAGTTGGGCCCATGCCTCTGCTCTTGCCTCTGAATCATTAAGATCTGGGTTATTGGTTCTCACATTATCTAATAAAGTGTCCAAAGTCTCTAGCATACGCTGATTACCAAGATTTCTATTGCGATATTCCACCCATGCTCTGGACCTGTTCAATAGGGTCGAATCATTTGGATATAATTCGTTAATATCACTTATTATCTGTTGCATTAAATCTCTTGAGGATATAGCGTTTTCCAACCATTGATTCCAGGCAATAGATTTCATATCCATATTTAATAATAGATCTATATCTTCATTGCTTCTGGAATTCACTTCCATAAGAGTTATATCTGAGCCGAGTCTGTCAATATCATTTAATATATCATTATATAAATTATTCCATACTATTACTTTAGCTTCGGCTTCACTTATGGTAACATCCTCTTGCCTTATTGCTTCAACTTTCTGTTCCAACTCATCTCTTTGGTCGGGCGCGCTTTGCTGCCAAAGCTCGTCATATGCCCAAAGTTCGTCAATATCCGCCCCTAGTTCTCTTGCTTCCTCAAGATATCTGTCCATTCTAGCAAGCTCGAACATAGCGTCGGAGAGGGCTTCTTCTCTTTCTTTTTCTATATCGTTTCTTATCATGGATTCCCATGCTCTTGACATTATACTTACTTCATCATTAAACAGGGACTCCAAAAGCAATGTTATAACACCTGCGGCAGCGGTCATTACAAAGCCTTCGCTTTCGCCAAGAACAGCGTTTACATATTCCTTTGCCTGCGGGTCGCCGGCGGCATTTTGAGGATTGTACCATGCCTGAGTCTTTATTGCCGTCAATGCCGCAATCTCATTCATACTTACATTATTGGCCTGACTCAGCACTGCCCCGCTTGATAATACATTACTTATGGCATCCACGGCGTTTTCTATCTTGAGTTTGCCCGCGTTAAATGACGATGCGTCAATATAAGCGTTTGTAACAGCCTCTCCCAAATCATTATACTCATTAATTACATAAAGTCCGATAAGCACATCGCCCTTACTGTTGACAGCCTCAAGCAGAACTTCAAAACCTGAAAGGTCTCCTTCAAGTAGCTTCATTATATTCACTACCGCTTCCAATCGGAAGGTTATATCCTCTTCGAGGTCTTCAAGTGTTCTTATAATGACATCAAAGCCTATGTTACTGTCATTTAGCAAATCCTGAATAAGGTCGCCCAAGGATATATCATCTTCGCCGGAAGTGCTATCGGCAAAAAGCTCAATTCCGCCCTCAACTGAGAGTTTAACTGTTGTCCAATCCTCGTCTATTTCAAAGTATCGGGACTCATCCATAACCCTAGGAGGAGGGTTGGAAATGTCAACGGAAGGAATATCAACACTAAAATTAAAGCCAAGTATCTTTTCTAAAATCAGCTCTATATTTAGAATTTCATCCTCGCCCAATAGCCCTAATTCGATATTGGGATGATATCCCCCTTCAGCAAGATATGCCTCCAGGTCAAAGCCCAAAGCTCCTATTACTCCGTAAATTGCTCCCGCCGTCAGTTCCAGCATTATTGGCGATGTGGCTATTGTCTCATCCGTAGCGATACTGATAAGTATTCTTGACGCCAAAAGCGATGACGCGTTTTGTAAGGACGCATTAAATGGAGATGAATGTTCAGCAGATGCGGGTTCTTGGTCACTATAAAGGCTTGTGGAACTACCCGTAAATCCAGATACTATGTTTACTACATCCTTAACAACAATAGGCTCTATTCCAAGTATATGAAGGTCAAGATACGCATCAGCCTTTCCCTCGTCATCTATGACAAGATTAAGAGATATTATATCTCCCAAAATATAATCTCCCACTTCGCCATAAGCCGTCTGCCAGGCTTCTCTCAAAAGAGCGGGGTCGTTCGGAGCGTAATTGTTTTCTAATCTTACCCTATTATAGACTTCATCAAGTCTTGTCTGCTCATTTATGAGATTATGCGCCTGCACATAGGCATAATAATCATCCCATGCCTCCTGCAAGCTTGCATCCTGCCCTAATGACGAGAGGATATTTGCCATCCTTGTGCGGTTAAGAACATTGGATTCTTTATTATACTCTTCCATAGCGTCAGCTGATGTAAGGTTAAAGTACATTTCGATATTCTTAAATTCAGTTATGGTCATAAGATTTATATTGGCCGTTAAATCAAAGAAAACTTCCATACCAAATTCATTTTCTATAATATTAAACAGCAATCCGATATCAGGAGCTCTGTTCAGCCAATAATTAGTAAAGATGTTGACAAGATAGTCAAATTCATATCCTTCGGTAGGAGCCTCCAAAAGCAAATCAAGTTTTCCTCCAAAGCTTATTGATATCCTTTCAAATTCGTCTATATCGGCGTATTCGCTGTCGTCGGGTATTTCAATTTTATTAACAAAACCTATATCTATATCACCGAGGCTCATTCCTGCATGCACATCATAGTCTTCTTTATCGCCTCTTTCGTAAACAATGTTGCCGTAGTTATCCTTGTGCTCAAGAATATTAATATAAGCATCTAACACTAATTCCACCGGTGTAAGATTTACATTAACATTTGCGCCAAAATCTATTTCCTCAAAATATGGCTCGATATCAATACCCAAAAAGCCTATGACATTTGTCAAAGCGGCTTTGGTCAAAGCTAATGAAATGCCGCCGTCATAAAACATAAAATCAATATAAGTTATGATGTCATCCACAGCGTAAGTTGACGGCGCATTAGCCGCATTTTGTGGAGGAGCAAAACCTTCCTCTTCATCTTCTCCCATCAAATCGGAGAATACGGATTGCCAGTAGGTAACTATATTTTCCACATTTTCTATTTTGACATTTCCTATATCAAAAAGCTCAGTTTCAAGATATGCGTCCATGCCATCGTATACAACCAAAAGAACAAGTTCAGGTTCAGAACCGTCTCCCTTGTTCAGGGTTAATTCTATGCTGAAATTACTCGAGAGTAAATCTGCAAATACGATATACCCTTCAATTTTGAAGTCCAAAGACACATTGGACTCTCCCTTGAAAAGGAGCATTGTATCTATGCCCATTTTTTCCAAATCGAACATAGACGCTCCATTTAAGAGGCTTTCCCATGCTCGCGCAAGTGTTTGAGCTTCAGTAAGGTTCTCGTTGTCTTGTTCTATTTGGGCGATAACCTCGTCCATTACTAGGTCCATTTCCGCTCTTTGTTCGGTAGTTAAAGTTGTTCTTTCATAAAGCTCATCCCATGCCGCGCTTTTGAGTTCGGTATCATTGTTATAGTTGCCCGTTTCTTCTAGCTCGTCTATAAGCTCTCTTAACTCTTCCTTAACAAAACTGGATACTGTTAATAATTCCTGTAATAAAGGTGTGAAATTAACTATATTTTCATCATCAAGCACTGGATCGTTGTTAAAGAAGAGACTTCCTTCTACTTTTACATATAAGGCTTCCGGAATTCCGTTTGCGGTTCCTTCCTCATAACTTGATATATCCGGCACAGTAATGTTATGGTGATCTTCTTCATTAACTCCAAAAGAGAAATTCCCAATATTGGCGTTAAAGTATAAAACATCCACACCCGTACCCAGATTTATGCCTGGGTTCTCATCCATAATAATTGCAAGATAAGTATCTTGTATAGTCAAAGGCAGATTTACATCCAATACAGTCATAAGGTCATTCATAACCTCTGAAGCTATATTAATTGTCAATCTTTCATTTCCAAACCACATCTGCAAAGCCACAGCCAGAGGGTCTTCGCTTGTGGCATTTAATACTCTGTCCGCTGACGCGTTCATTACGGAGATAATTTCATTATTGTTTTGCGGTGATAAATTGCTTATGGCGCCTTCGCTCTGATAAACATACCAAGCCATCATAAGTATCTCATCTTGATTATAATAATTATTTACTCTTAAGCCGGCTTCCTCAAGCAAAGCGTTCTCAAGCGCATTTTCCACTCTTACTTCTATTTCCTCGTCGGATTCATCTGGATAAATTTCTTTGAATTGCTGAGTTAACAGTTCTTTTATGTCATCGATTACGGATAGAGACAGAGAATCGGCAATGCTTTGTAGGATTTGTTCATAAACTAGGTCATAGGCATCATCCATGAGAGCTCTTGTATCATTATTGGCGTTATTATATACGCTTTTCCATGTGGCAGCGTTATCCTCAGCTTTATCGTTATAAGCATTCCATGACAAATATTTGATATGATTATCGGCCTCTGTCATATTCATTCTGGGGTTGCCTGTTGCCGGGTCAATTATGGTTTGACCTGTAACATGATTATAAAGGGTGCCATTGTAATCACTAATGTGGCGATCCCAGGCCTGTGATTTATAGAAAATTTCTGACTCATTGGGATAGATGCTTACGACAAAATCATAGTTTTCATCAGCGTCTTCTAGCTCTTCGGATAGGTCCTGATACTTGTTTTGGGCCTCATTCCTGAGTTGAGTTGCGGCTATTCTTTCATCTGTGGATGTGTTTTCGTCATTAATAATTCCATCCAGATGGTTTATATATTCCACAACATTGTTTATTTCTTCATTTAATGCTTCGTAATAATTGTCCCAAAATATTGCCTTTTTTCTTTCCGTATCTTTGCAAAGTTCTTCCCACGCCATAGCTTTGGCTCTTTCCCTTATGCCATCCATTTCCTCTGAAGTAGGTTGATACTGCTGGTCCATATTGAGGTCTTTTAATCTTTGTATGAGAAGCTCTTCAAATCCCGAATATATGCTATTTAGGTGAGTTAATTCATCGCTATCATGTGTTGAGCTTATGTGCGAATCCCATTCTTGGGCTTTTGTCTTGTCGGAATTTTGCATTATATCCTGCATGACCTCGTCCATAACCTGTTTTTTCAACCCAACAGCCTTATTATAACTCTCATCCCATTGTCTTGCGTATATCTCGTGTAAAGTTCCCTCCACATCGGTTAATGCAAGCCTAGGAAGACCAAAATAGGATAAATCGACATACGCCTCGTTATCTACAAGATAAACAGCAATGATTATCTGGTACATGGTCTCTTCGCCATAAACATCTGTTATATGTCCGCCTTCTGTAACAATAGTATTTCTGTCATAGAAAACCAATTCCAGTTCACTGTTAAAATAATTAGTGATACTTATATTACCCTTAATTGAATATCCTATATCTAAGCTAAAATCTCCCAAATGGAACCTTATTGCAAGACTCTTCATGAGTTGCGACATAAAGCTATCAGTATCTTCGCCTTCATAAAGCCTACTAAATATACTGTTCAAATATGTATTTTCGTAAACTTCACTTCCGTCTGCTTCAAGCGAGAAATATCCTTCGGTCTTAACCGCCAAAACCAGACTCTCAGCCCAGTGAAGAATATTCATGTATTCTTCCACCCTATGTCCTGACACCAGAGTACCCCTTCCAATTTGGACGCTGACATTCTTAATAAGATTGAGATCCAGTTGAACTGCTTCAATTTCATTATCTCCGGAATCCATAATTCCAAGATGTATTTTAAGATAGTCTCCCATCGCGCGGTAAAGTCTGAGAGTGATATCTCCACTGACCTCGGGAGCGGTCATATCCATACCCATAAACTGAAGAAGGACTGTAATAAGTTGCGCGTTTACTATAATCTGAAGGGCTTCGGCGGGATCTTCACCCGTTTCCTTGCCAATGACCACTTTGGAAACCATAGACCCTATAAGCCACATCATATCCATGGGGTCTTCAGCCTCAAGACCTATCTGCTCTCCGTCAGAAGTATAGTATTCGGCAGCGTTCATAACACTCAGATCCGTCAACATATTTCTTATGCCCACATTCTCTAACTTTAATTTTGGAAGTTCGGAAAGGACTGACAGCATAGGTATTTTGCGCTGCATAAGATGCAGTGATTCAAGGTCTATGTAGAGGACATCTTCAGCCCCGACATAATAAAGCGTCAAAAACATCTCTTCAGCATAATCACCTTCCTCTGGAAGATAGAATATAAGAGCGAATTCAAGATCGCCAAAATTTGTGATATTGATATTCGCGTTTAATCTGTAATGTATCTCTAAACTTTCTGTATCGGTTATTCCCAAATTCAAAAAGACATTTTCCACAATTCCGCCCACAATACCCGAAAGGTCTATGCCATCTCCCTCGGGATATGTAGAATTTGTTCCGACATTCGCTTCGCCTGTCATTGTCACATTATAAACATTTATATTTCTGACATCGGTAAAATAACTTCTCTTTGCAGGGGTGTCAATCGCCGAACAATCAAATTCCGTCCCAAC
>CAZVHD010000074.1:0-7252 GCA_964626765.1 uncultured Christensenella sp. | reverse complement strand
GTTCAGACGCAGTTGAAAATAAATCCGGATGATGTTTTTTTGCCATACGACGATATGCGGACTTTATCTCGTCCGCACTCGCCCCTTTTTGTATTCCTAATACTTCATAATAATCTTTTTTAGCCATAATTATTTAATGTCGTCCGGATTTATGTTTATTGTGCTATCTTCATCCTCATCGCCGCCGCCATTGTTCTTGTCTTCTGATTGTGTATCTTCGCTGGCTTCTTGTCCTTGCTGTTGTTGAGTCTGTTGATACAATTTTGTGACTATCTCATTGGTTTGTTTGTTGAGTTCGTCTGTAATGTCTTTTACCTCATCTGCGCTAGTAACATCTTTAAGCTTATCTTTTGCGGTTTTTGCCGCTTCTTCAAGAGTCTTCTTTTCCTCTTCGGATATCTTGTCTCCCGATTCCTCAGCAGTCTTTTCAACAGAAAGAATAAGCTGTTCGGCGTTATTTTTGGCGTCAATAAGCTCTTTTCTCTTTTTGTCCTCTTCTGCATGCTTTTCAGCTTCTTTAACTGCTTTGTCGATTTCCTCTTCTGTAAGGTTGCTTGATGCGGTGATTGTTATAGTGTTTGATTTGCCTGTGCCTTTGTCTACCGCCGACACATTAACGATACCGTTTGCGTCAATATCAAAGGTAACTTCTATCTGTGGCACGCCTCTTCTTGCCGGAGGTATGCCGGAAAGTTCAAATCTTCCCAAAGTCTTGTTGTCCGCAGCCATAGCTCTTTCACCCTGTATGACATGAATATCAACAGAAGTTTGATTGTCCGCCGCAGTTGAGAATATTTGAGATTTCTTTGTGGGGATTGTGGTATTTCTCTCAATAAGCTTTGTAGCAACGCCGCCCATTGTTTCAATACCCAGTGACAATGGTGTAACATCTAAAAGAAGTACATCTTTTACATCGCCGGCAAGGACTCCCGCCTGAATAGCGGCTCCTAATGCCACGCATTCGTCAGGGTTAATTCCCTTATAGGGGTCTTTTCCTGTGATGCCTTTGACTGCCTCGATAACAGCCGGTATTCTTGTTGAACCGCCTACAAGCACTACTTTGTCGATATCTTTTTCAGTGACCTTGGCATCTTTCATAGCAACTTTTGCAGGCTCCATTGTCCTTTTGACAAGGTTTGCTGTCATAGATTCAAACTTCGCCCTTGTAAGTTCCATATCAATATGCAAAGGTCCATTGGGACCAACAGTAATAAATGGCAAGCTAATAGACGCCTTTGTCATACCTGAAAGGTCAATCTTTGCTCTTTCAGCGGCTTCCTTAACTCTTTGCATAGCCATCTTATCTTTGCTAAGGTCAATTCCATCAGAATTTTTGAATTCCGATACAATCCAGTCCATAACAATTCTGTCAAAATCATCGCCGCCAAGTTTTGTGTCGCCATTTGTGGCAAGCACTTCGAATACTCCGTCGCCAAGTTCAAGTATGCTTACATCAAAGGTGCCTCCGCCCAAATCATAGATGAGTATTTTTTGGACTTGTTTTTCTTTGTCAAGACCATACGATAGCGCTGCGGCAGTGGGCTCGTTTATTATTCTCAAAACCTCAAGCCCTGCTATTTTTCCGGCGTCCTTTGTCGCTTGTCTTTGTGAATCAGAAAAGTATGCCGGCACTGTTATTACCGCCTGTGTAATCTTTTGACCCAAATATTGTTCTGCATCGTTTTTGAGTTTTTGCAAAATCATGGCCGAAATCTCCGGAGGAGTATAAGTCTTGTCGTCAATTTTTACTTTATGGTTTGTACCCATTTCTCTTTTTATTGAGGTGATTGTCTTGTCAGGATTTACGATAGCCTGTCTTTTTGCCACCTGTCCTACAAGCCTTTCACCATCCTTTGAAAAAGCCACAACCGACGGAGTTGTTCTTGCTCCCTCTGAATTTGGTATAACAACAGGCTCTCCGCCTTCCATAACAGCTACGCATGAATTTGTTGTTCCTAAATCAATTCCTATTATTTTTCCCATAATAATTGTCTCCTTTTTATAATTTTTTTTATTTTGTTACCTTAACCATAGCTGGCCTCAGGACTTTTGTGTTTCTTTGGTATCCCTTACTGAATACTTCAGTAACCTTGTTCTCGCTTTCTTTATCATCGCATTCGTCTTCTTTTGCTATTGCATGATGTTTATCGGGGTTAAAGCTCTCTCCAAGCGCCTTGATTTCACATACATCAAATTTTTTGAGAATCTCTCTTAATTGCTTAAGTATAATTTCCATACCGCTTTTTGCCGAATTGTCCTTCACGGCTTCGATGCCTCTTTCCAGATTATCAATAGCGGGTATGATTTCCAATATAACATCGCATATTCCATCATTTCTGCTGGATATGGCGTTTTCCGATGTTCTCTTTCTGTAATTATCAAATTCCGCCTGTAATCTCTGCAGATGGTTTTTATAATCCACCGCTTCCTGCTGAGCCTTTTCTAAGAGCTGACTGTTACCGTTTTGCTCCTTTTCTTGCTGAATGTTGTCAGCCTGATTTTGCTCCTTTTCTTGCTGAATATTATCAGCCTTGTTTTGCTCTTTTTCTGTTTTCACTTTCTTATCCTGTGACTCCTTTTCTTTATTCATCGTCTTTGTCATCTTTTCCTCCGTTAGCTATTCCCTCAAGAGTTTTCCCTACATAGCTCAAAACTGAAGCCACCTTTGAATAGTCCATTCTCTCGGGTCCTATAACTCCGGCATGTCCGATTTCCTTTCCGTTGATTTTATATTTTGCGCTTACTATCGCGCACTTATCAAGGCCGCAGGACTCGTCTTTTCCTATTCTCACAGAAAACTCAATGTCCTCGTTTTCCCCAATGAGGTCGGCAAATTTTTCCTTGGTTTCTATTACCGAAAGAAATTTCTTTGCTGCGTCCAGGTCATAATCGGGATAGTCAAGAAACTTCGAGGCGCCTTCTATATAGACATTCTTGTCCTTTTTTTGAGAGTAGCTTTCAAGTATCTCAAGTATGCTGTCATACAACTCTTTGAAGTCCTTTAATTCCCTGTTTACTATTTTGTCAAAACTTTTTATTTCGGCAACGGTCTTGCCGTCAAATATCTTATTTAATAAAGCGTTTGCGTCTCTTATATACACGCTGTTTATCACGCTGTTAAGTTTAATTAACTTATCGCGTATAACACCGCTGTCGGTTATAATAATCACAAGAGCTGAGTGTTCGTCTAAATCAACTAATTTTATTTCCTTGATTTTGACCTTGTTGATATCGCTAAGCACAATAATTGAGGTATAATTTGTAATGTCGCTTATAACTTTTGCTGTTCTTCTGACAACCTCCTCAACTCCGTCAAATCTTTTCTTCAGGGATTTGTTAATCAGTTCAATTTCAGCGCTGTTGAGAGGTATCTTCACCATAAAGCGGTCAATATACATTTTATAGGCTTTTTTTGAAGGTACTCTCCCTGCCGATATGTGGGGCTGAATGAGATATCCCATATCCTCAAGAGTGGAAAGCTCTGACCTAATAGTCGCCGAACTTATCTTTTCAAAGTGCTTGTTCTTTATTTCACCGGAAGATACCGGCATGGCGCTTTTGATATATTCGTCCACTACGGCTTTAATTATCTTTTCCTTTCTTTCGGATAATTTTTCTTTTTCTTCCATTTTTACCTCATTGGCAATTGCTAGCGGCAACTGTTAGCAGTCATTAAGATTGAGTGCTAATCCCATTATAACATTATTATATTCATTGTCAAGGAAAAAATACAATATTTCAATAAGATTTAATTATTTATAATATAAAAAATTTAATAATAGATATCCTTACTATGTTGTTTTAAGGATATAAAAAAAGATTAACTATTCTTATTTATGGAATCAAAATAATTTTTTGCGGCTTTCTTCTGGGCTTCTTTTTTTGTTCTTCCTTGTCCTTTGGACACTTTTTTACTATCTATAAGAATTTCAAAAATAAAGTCTTCCTCCGGCTTTTTCTTCTCGTTTGCAAATTCAAAACACACCTTCTGACCTTTTTGAGCGCATATCTCCAAAAGTAAACTTTTGTGGTCTTTGTAGCTCTCTTTTGTTTCGGCTTTTATGATATCGCTGTCCAGAAATTTAAGAATAAACTTTTTGCAGAGCGCTATATCAAAATTGCTATCTATGAATATTGCGCCTGCTATCGCCTCAAACAAATCGCATTTCATATGGTTACTAAGTAACATATTACTCTTTATATCTCCTGCGCCCACGAGCATATAGTCCATAAGTTCGGTTTTTTTTATTGCTTTGCTGAGATTTCCGCAGGATACAAGATGGGCTCTTAATTTTGTCAGCTTTCCTTCATTAAGTCCGGGATACCTTTTATATAACTCAGTCGCCACGATAAAGCCAAGAGCGGCATCCCCCAAAAACTCAAGTCTTTCATATGATAAAGTATTGTTTTCATTTGCAAATGATGTATGAGTAAAAGCTTGCTTGAGTATTTGTTTATTAACAAATTCATAACCTATTATTTTTTCTATTTTCTCTATGTCTTTACTGTTCAATTTGAAAAAGCTCCTCGATTTTTTTCACAACATTGCTCTCAACCATTTGTTTGGCTTGTAAAATGGATGCGCAGATTGATTTTTCTTTGCTTGAGCCGTGAGCTTTGACGACTATTTTTTTAAGACCAAGTACTACTGCGCCGCCCTTGTCATTGTAGTCCATTTTGTTTTTGATTTTCTTAAAGACAGGCTTTAATAGTATATATCCAAGTTTTGCTCTTAGTCCGCCATTCAGTATCCCGTCTTTTATTAAGCTGAACATTCCAAGCGCTGTTCCCTCGCTCGCCTTGAGAGCTATATTGCCGCTAAATCCGTCAGCAACAACAACATCATAATTGCCGCTTAAGATATCTCGCCCCTCAAGATTTCCAAGAAAATTTATGTCCGCTTCTTTTAATAGCCTGAACGCTTCCTTATTTCTTTCATTTCCCTTTCCGTCTTCCGTTCCGTTCGACAATAAGCCTATTCGGGGATTTTTCTCGCCAACAACCGCTTTCATATACGCATTTCCCATTTGGGCGTACTGCAACAAATTCAAAGGTTTGGGGTCGGACACTGCGCCGCAGTCAATGAGCATAACCTCTTTCTCGCTTCCCATAATTGGAAGCAAAGGAGCAAGTCCGGGACGATTTATGCCTTGTATCCTTTTAAGCAAGAGTACGGCTCCCGTAAGTGTCGCGCCCGTACTGCCCGCAGAGACAAAAGCTTTTGCCTCTATATCTTCGTTCAATTTGTCAAAGCTTTTGACAAGCGATGACTGTGTCTTCTTCCTTAAGGCAATTGTAGGAATATCTTCATTTGTTATAACATCCGGAGCGTCTATGATTTCCACTCTGTTTTTCTCATATTCACAGCTTTGTAAAAGTTGGTTTATCTCAGCTTTGTTGCCTACTAGGACCAATGAAAACCCTTGTTCTTTTTTAAGAGACGCCACTGCGCCTTTTATGATTTCTTTTGGGGCGTTATCTCCGCCATAGACATCCACAACTATTTTCATATTTCCTCCATTGTTTCTAAAGGTCACAAAAGTCAGGCTCTTGTCCTGACTTTTGTTCTTGTTTTTAGATTAAATACCTTGGCTGTCGGTCAAAACCGTAGAATTATTCTTCTTTCTTTTCTTTTTCAATAACAACCGGCTCGCCTTTGTAGTATCCGCAACTTGCGCATACTATATGCCCGGGCTTAAGCTCGTGACATTGAGGACATTCACTGAGATTGGGCTTTGTGAGCTTCCAGTTTGCCGCTCTTTTATTTCTTCTTTGTTTTGATATCTTACTTTTTGGTACTGCCATTTTTTGCACCTCCCACTATTGATTTTAATATGGCAAAGGGATTATTTTCGTCTGGCGTTTGGCAAGCGCATTCATCTTTGTTCAAGTCACTTCCGCATACGGGACATATTCCCTTACAATTATCTTTGCATAATATTTTTTCATCTATGTTTAGAAGTATCTTTTCTCTGAGCATCAAGCTTAAATCAACTGTATAATTTGTATAACTGTATTGCTCGGGGTCCCCGCTGTCTTTATGAAAACTCTCCTCAACGGGTATTTTATACTCCCTTTTTACTGTTTTAAGGCATTTGTCACAATTTGCATTTATTGAAAACCAAATTGTTGCCTTCACATCCACTCTGTCTTTTACCGCCTTGAAAGTTCCTTTCAAATTGGGGCCGGAAAAAAACTCTATGTTTCTATCCTTAAACAAACTGTTGTCGCCTTTGGATTCTATTTCAAAGTCATATTGTATGTTCAAGTCTTTATTTGTTAAATCAATATACATATGTACCATATTATAAATACTTATTGATGTATTTGTCAACCTTTTTGCTCTGGTTTATAAATATATATTGACGCTTAATGCTTTTTTACTAATTGCATGGTATCTCTTGCTATGACAAGCTCCTCATTTGTGGGTATAACCAAAACTTTGACCTTTGAGGAAGGTTTGTGAAGTTCCATAAACTCTCCTTTTGGCGCATTCTGATTGTATTCAAAATCAAAATCAATACCCAAATGCTCAAGACCCTCCATAATGGCCTGTCTTGCTTGATACGCATTCTCTCCAATGCCGCCTGTAAACACAATGAGATCCAATCCGCCCATTATCGCATGATAACTTCCTATATACTTTTTGATACGGTACTGGAACATATCAATACAAAGACGGGCTTTTTTATTGCCGCCTTCCGCCATATGCACCATATCTCTAAAATCATTTACTCCGCATATTCCCAAAAATCCGCTCTTTTTGTTAAGGGTGTTTAACGCCTCTTCCATTGACACGCCTTTTTGCTTTACCATAAAGTCCACAACCGTGGGGTCAATGTCTCCGCTTCTTGTTCCCATTATTAACCCCTCAAGAGGAGTCAACCCCATTGAGGTATCCACACACTTTCCGTCCACAACGGCTGCCATGGAACTGCCGTTACCTAAATGACAGGTTATGATTTTTGACTTTTCCTTGCCAAGATACTTTATACCCTCGGCAGCCACATACTTGTGGCTTGTTCCATGAAATCCATATCTTCTGAGCTTATAGTTCAGATAGTCTTCGTACGGGATAGCGTACATATAAGCCTTGGGGGGCAATGTTGTATGAAAACCATTGTCAAAAACCGCAACCATAGGAGTGTTAGGCATAATCTGTTTGCATGAAATAATACATGCGGTATGCGCCGGCATATGCAAAGGTCCATAAATGAAATTCTTTTTGCATACTTCAATGACTTTATCGTCT
>CAZVHD010000073.1:0-7287 GCA_964626765.1 uncultured Christensenella sp. | reverse complement strand
TGTTGAAATAAGCAGCGACCATGCAGTCAATCAACTAGACTATCAAGTTTTGTATACGGGAGAGTCTTATTATCCCGAATACAAAAGCTATGATGAAGACTCAACTCTTCCCACTGGAGTAGGAGAATATGAATTGTTTGTTAATTTGGCAAACGACAATCCCGATGACCCGAACTATATAATTAATAATCCTGATGGATATGAAATGAAAATAGTATATTTTGAAAATCACGAAACGGATGAGTCTAAGTCTCCGCAGTACAATATCAACAATGCTAAGGACTTCGGATATATAAGTATTTATAACGACACCGACTCCAAATTTGGATTTCTTGGAGACAAACGCACTTCAGCCATTTATCATCAAACACAAGATGTTTATATAGGAGAAGACTTTGAACCTATATATGGCAACTTTACAGGTGTTTATGATGGCAAAAATAAAGAAATACTCTTAGGTGAAGAGCCAGAAGAAGACTCGGAAGAAGACCCAGAAGAAGATGAAGAGGAATGGGAAATTGAAACTCAAGGAGTCTTTGGATTGTTTGAAAGTATATATGGTGAAGTTAAAAACCTGGGCATAAAACTTGACAGAGTAAAAGTAAACAATGCCACTAATGCGGGATTTCTTGCCGGAAGCGCCTATGATGCGGAGATTAGTAATATATATGCGATAGGCGAGTTATTTATTAGCGGCGAAGATGCTAACATTGGCGGTCTTATAGGGGATGCATATTCTGAAACAGTTATAAATAAGTGCTATACCGACATCGCCGTATCTAACAGAGGAAATCAGCTTAGCGGAAATATGGGCGGAATGATAGGTCTTATGGACAATATATCTTTATCATTTACATATTCATTGGGGGCGATAGAGGCCTATGACATTGACAAAGACGAGCTTAATATTGGTCAGGTTGCGGGGAATATCCTTTCCAAAATGGAAGGAGAGCATACGCTTAATAACAATAAATTTCTTGAAAGAAACCTTTTTGTCAATGAAGAAATTGAAGATAACAATGGTATAGGAAATGTTAACGGCTTGACAATAGCACCTTCAGAGGTTGAATCTCTTTACTTTGCAAGATTTGTAGATGAAAATTCATATCTCGATGTTCCTGGGGCTAGCAATATTGCCGAGATATCTATTGCAAATGTTAGTATGGAAGATAAATATATTATGAATCTTGTAAAAGACAGAATAGTAGCTTTAGGAATGGATGAAGGTTTAGGATTGCCAGGCGATGACGCCTTTGTCGTTGACAGCGTCGAAAGTCTTGCTTTTATAGATAAATATGTATGGGCGAACTATACCCAAAAAGAAGACATAAATCTTGAAGGCGAGTTTGAAACCATTGCAGCTCATAAAGTATTTACCGGAAACTATAACGGAAATATGAACAGGATTAACAATGTTGTTATGACCTCTCAAAGCAGAAATACCGGATTTATTGGAAAGCTTGCGGGAACAATAGAAAATCTTGACATTAGAGGCCTTGACATAAACATTAACTATACTGGAACAGAAGATGCATATGCCGGCGGTATTGCGGGGCTTATAGTTTCCGGAGCGGTTGTTAAGAATGTGTATGTGCTTGGAAATATTGTGGCATCCACGCCAAACACTAAACTGCACATAGGCGGCATAGCGGGATTTATGGAAGGAGCTACACTGATTGATGTTTTAAGTATAGCCAATGTAAAAACTGATGAAAGTTCATATGCCGTGGACATTGGCGGAACAGTAGGTCTAATAAAGGATTCAGTAATAAACACCGCATTTAGCTTGGCAAGAGTTGAAGGTAGCTATGAGGGAAGGGGTTCAGTTGGCGCCGCCATAGGAACGGTTAGCGGTGACAACACCATAGAGAACTTATACGCGCTCGAGGGTAACACATACGCTCATGGTCAGAGTTATGACTATCTTGCGGGATATGTTCCCGGAACAGGGCTTAGCGACCTTCAGCCAGAGGACAGTGACCAATTTATAGATTTTGGAGGACTCAGAGAAATTAACCCGGCTTTCTATACTTCAGGAAATAGGCTTAACAATATTCTTGAAGAAGTATATCCGTTGTCGGGACTTGGAACAATGAACAACCCGTTCGAGGTTAATACAGTTGAGGATTTTGCGTATATCAACGACTTCTTATACGCTCACTATCGTATAAGAAGCAACATAGACTTTACCGGATATGACTTTACTACGATAGGAATGAACGCTAGGTTTACGGGTAGTATAAGCGGAGCAATGACTCATAGCGATTATCAAGACCACATAGCCGAAGGCGGTACCGGAAGAAGTTATCGTTTAACCGGTCTTACTGATGCTTTGATATATCACAATGCCGGAGCCATAAGAGATCTAAGAATTGAAATTTTCTATAACGAGGTCAAGAATACCGACACAACATTTGGAGCAGTAGCTATATATAATAGTGGAACTATACAAGGTGTGAACGCTGAGGGATATATTTCGCTTAGAGTTACCGGCAATAGAACAGCAATCGTAGGAGGCCTTGTCGGACAAGATTTGGGCGGAGAGTATTTGGAAGCAGAAGATGGCGACTATGAATTGGAAAACCCCAGTCGTGAGTTGAGTTCAATTAACAATATTGCCCTAGTTATAACAGCAAGTACCATAAACGCAGGCGGGTTTATTGGTAGGGTCACAGGACCGACATTCTTAAGCTATATCATTAGCGACGCAGACATCGTTTGTACAGGCGGAGCAGTTAGCGCAGGCACAGTTGCAGGAACAGTATTTAGTGGTGGAATGATTTATGAACATCAAATTGAAGATACTGCATCTAAGGTTTATGTGAATGGTGTGGAGAATACCAAAGAATATGGCTTTAATATTAACGAATTAATATAATGAAAATCAAGAATGATTGGCAGATGTGGATAATTCTATGATTATCCACATTTTTGCTATAAGGAGGAGACATGAAACACATAACAATAGGAAGACAATACGGAAGCGGTGGAAGAAACATCGGAAAAAAGGTTGCAGAGAAATTGGGTATGCCAGTTTATGATAGAGAGCTTATCATGTTGGCGTCCCAAAAAAGTGGTGTATCGGCAAAATATATCGAATCTCTTGACGAGAAAGGAACAGCCAATTTTTTTCATTCGCTTGTTATCAATGCAGCGCCCACAGGCGCTATAATGCCCAATTACTTTAATATCACAACAAATGACCAGTTGTTCATTTTGCAAAGCGAGATAATTAAAGAGTTGGCAAAGAAAACAGAAAGCATATTTATTGGAAGATGCGCTGACTATGTTTTAGAAGATGAAAATATATTGAGTATTTTTATACACGCGCCTTATAATTTCCGATTGAAAAATATTGCCCAAAGAGACGCTAAGTCATATAAACAAGCCGAGGATAAACTCAATAAAATTGATAAAAAGAGAAAGAGTTATTACAATCATTATACAAATAAGAAATGGGGAGATGTCGAAAATTATCATTTGGCGATAGATTCATCGAAAATTAGTGAAGAGAAGATTGTTGAGATAATAATCGAGGCCTATAAAGACTAATACTTTAATTAGAAATTTCTTAGCTCGATGAGCATTAATACTATTTTAAGTTTGCTATATTAAATTATACTAAGGATGGAAGGACGGTATATGAAATTATTACTTGTAGAAGATGAAAAGAATCTGTCTGATGCTCTTGTTCATATATTAAAAAGAGAAAAATATTCAGTGGATGCGGTATATGACGGGGAAAACGCTTTGGATTATGGATTGAGCGGCATATATGATGTCATAATACTTGATTTAATGTTGCCCAAAAAAAGTGGCATGGAAGTTCTTAAGCAATTAAGAAGCAGTGAAATAACCACTCCTATTCTTATTCTTACCGCAAAAGGTGGCATAAGCGACAAGGTTGAAGGCCTTGATAGCGGCGCAGATGACTATTTGGCAAAACCATTTTCCACTCCCGAACTTTTGGCCAGAATAAGAGCTCTTTTAAGAAGAAAGACAGAAAGCATAAACGAGGATGTCCTAAGCTATGGCGATATAGAACTAAATATGTCATCATATGAGCTTATAAGCAAAGAAAGAAGGGTGAAGGTGTCTTTGAAAGAATGTGAGATTATGAGATACCTTTTGCAAAGGCCAAAATTTGTTGTTACTAAAGATGAACTCATAATAAAACTCTGGGGATATGACTCCGAAGCTGAGTATAATAACATAGAGGTATATATCTCATTTTTAAGAAAAAAACTGCAGTTTTTGGAAGCAAAGACCGAGATTTTAACGGTAAGAGGAGCAGGTTACAAATTAATTCATAATGTTTAAGGGCTTAAGAAAAAAGATGATAATAAGTAATATGGTGCTTTTCGGAGTGCTTGTTTTGGCGCTTTTAGGTACGGTATTTGGGCTGTCTTATGCAAGAATGTCAAGACAAATTGATTCAGCGCTTGAGAAAATAGTTTTATCTGCAAGAAATAGCTCTTTTTTATTGCCCAATGTATTGCAAGAGGAAAAGCTTGAGCCAAACAGCGTGATTATATTTGTGGATATAGCCGAAGAGGAAATAGGGTATGTCTCAGATACCTCTTATTATTCCAGAGATTTTTTAGAAGAAATTACGAATGTTATATTAGACCAATCAAAGCCTCAAGGAAGGGTGAGAGTTGACAGCAGATATGTCGCATATGATTTATATTGCTTTTTTAATACTGCAAGAATAGCTGTTTATGATTATACAATGCTGCAACAAAATAATACTAATTTGTTATTAATACTATCAGGGTCTTTATTTATAAGTCTATTTGTGCTATTTTTTATATTCAGAATATATGCCATAAGAGCGGTAGCCCCCATTGAGGACGCTTTTTATAAACAAAAGGAACTGGTTGCGAACGCCTCCCATGAATTAAAAACTCCTTTGACAATCATATCCACGAGTTTGTCCATAATAAACTCCAACAAAGATGACAAAGTAGAAAACCAGAAGAAATGGTTTAATAACATTCAGCATCAGACCCAAAGAATGTCCAATCTCATAAACGATATGCTCGATTTGGCCAAGGCCGATAGTATGAGCGAAAAAAATATATTTACAGAAATAGACATTAGCGAATTGTTGCAAGGTGTGGTATTGGGTATGGAATTTGTTCTTTATGAAAACGGTATCAAACTTGAAAGTGATATAGACCATAATCTAAGAATCCGGGGCAATAAAGAGAATTTGGAAAAACTTATGTATATATTTATAGATAACGCTGTTAAGTATACTCCAAAGAATGGCAAAGTATTAATAAGTCTCAAAAGCGAAAAAAGAAAGGTTATATTCAGAATAAAAAATACTGGAGAAGGCATTCCTGAAGACAAAAAGCACAAGCTTTTCGACCGTTTTTACAGAGTAAATGAAGCGCATACACAAAGTGGAAAGCAAAGCTTTGGACTGGGGCTTTCAATAGCAAAATCTATTTTGGATAATATGGGCGCCACGATAAGTGTGGAAAGCCAAAAAGGCGAATATGCCGAATTTATTGTTATGTTTAAGGCGGCTTAATCTTCAAGATTGTCTCCGGCATTTTTTCTTCTGTCGTAAAGAGTTTTTGTTATCATTTTCTTTTTTTCTCCTACAAGATCATAAAAGAAAATTGGTATAACCGAAAGCAACAAACCTATTGCCGGGAAAATTGTTACTAGTGAAAACATGCTTATTTGGATTGACGATGTTATTGCGACCGCGCCTTCTACAAATTCCACGGGATTTAGGTTTATTATGGAATACATCAAAACTATAAAGGAAGTTGCGAATGCGTTTCCTAATTTATTTATAAAAGTTTGAAAAGCGCTTGCAATCCCATCGAGTCTTTTTCCTGATTTGTATTCCATATAATCAATGCTGTCGGCTATCATTGCAAATGATACCACATTATAAACGCCGAGAGGTATGCCTGACAGAATAAGAAAGGGTACAAGTATGTAAAGCACATAAGGATTTTCTAATAGTTTGAAGCCTCCTAATACCATAATAATATCTACCACAACCCCTAAAAGACCCGCAAAAATACCGATTTGTTTATAGTTGTACTTTTTGAATGTTTTCGGCAAGAGTACCATTGTTGCGAACATACCCGCCGCTACCGCAACACCGAAAACAAGAAGGGTCTCGCTTATTGATACATTGACAAATGAATATCTTGCAACATGTATGGCTCCTGCTTGTATCATATAACGAGTAAAACTTAATACTCCCATAAAAACAACAAGGATAAGCGGTTTGTTTCCTTTCATAGCTCTAATTACATCTTTGAAAGGTACTTTCTCTTTGAATATCGGTTTTACCCTTTCTTTTGCATAAAAGAAATATCTGGCAAATAATGCCATTCCTAAAACGGAGACAATAATTGCAGAAATGAGATAGCTTATTCTGTATTGATTCCATTCATATTCATTAGTGGACATACCATTATCATTAAGAAAAATGGCAACAAGAACGGGAATTGTTATCATAAAGACCTGCGGAAGAGCTGCCCCGACTCCGTTGATAGTACGGCCTATGGATATCACTTTTCCTCTTTCTATTGGGTTTGGTGTAGTTAAATTAACAATGGACCAAAACGGCACATCGGAAATAGTGTATACCATTCCCCAAATTACATATGTAATTGCTGCATAAACCATTTTAGCTGTTGTACTGATATCAGGGGTGAAAAATAAAAGAACCGAAAGAATGGCTATTGGAATGGGAGTAAGAATAATGTAAGGCCTCATTTTCCCCCATTTTGTTTGAGTTTTATCGGCAATCATACCCATAACCGGGTCATTTATGGCATCCCATACTCTGGATGCCAGCATAAGTATAAAAACAAAAACGGGTGGAACCAATAGAATATTTGTATAAAAGTCAGATATGTAAGAACTCATTATCGCGTACACCATACCTTGACCGCCAGCGGCGATTGCAAAGGCTCTGAGCTCCTTTTTTTCCATAAAATTCTTTTCCGTTACTTTTTCGGTGGGCACATCCTTAATTCTGGCCATACTTATCTCCTTAACAGGGAAACTTTTATTTTGCAATATTTTTATTATATAGTATTAATTAAAAGGTGTAAAGAGTCAGTTTATTGAAAAACCTTTTTGGCAATTTTGACAGCTTGATTAGCGTCTTTTGCATAAAAATCAGCATTTATGCTCTTTGCAAATTCAGGAGAAATGACCGCTCCTCCTACCATAATTTTGCAGTCCAATTGGTTTTTATGAATTTCCTCTATTGTTTTTTGCATGTTGACAGCTGTTGTGGTCATT
>CAZVHD010000072.1:0-7307 GCA_964626765.1 uncultured Christensenella sp. | reverse complement strand
AATATCCGCTTTCCAAAGCTAAAGTGTCAAGTGAGACAGGAGAATATAGAGGCTCATATACTATTATCTCGGAAGTATCTTCACAAATAATTAAATTAATTGACATTTGATTTTCTGAGTTGTCATACAACTCAATTGTGTTGGCATTGTCAACGCTTCCAAAAATAGAAGTTCCTTCTTCTATAATAAGATTACCTTCATTAACTATAACATCGCCATTTTCAGAGGAAATCTCTATATTTCTTAAGGTCAATTGTGTGCTAGCGCTTATTGAAAAAGCTGTTGCTTCATCCAAATTTTGAGTTATTACAGATGCCAAACCATAAACATCTTGAGGCAAAGTCCAAAGCTCATTGGTATCGATAGTGAAGGTTCCATTGGTATCATTTATAATTATATTGCCGTCTTTTTGAAGTGTCATCATCGCTTCGTCAAAAGAGTGTACGGCGCTTTGTCCCAAATTTCTTTCCGTTCCTGTCTCTAAATAAACATCTTCCAAAAGCTCAAGTTTTTGAAGGCGAGGAAAAGCTTCGTCTGTCCAAGTATAAAATCTCAAATCTCTGCCCGCTTTAAGTTCGCTTGCGTTATAATTCACGGACGCATCATATATTTCTTCATAACTTGGCGTTTCCATAGCGCTACTGTTTACATCATAATTATAAAGTTGATAACTATCACTATAATAATATCCAATAGCAATATGTTCGGTACCTGTCCTGCGCCCCAAAATATATCCATTAAAAGTGCCGGCTGTTATGTTAACGGATGGATTTAATATATAAAAATTCTCTAAAGTTATATTTTCCGCATCAAGCATTAACGCCCCAAACCTGGTACCGCCTGTTGCAGCCAAATCAATACTAATGTCTTCTACATATACATTAATCAGACTTGCATTAATGGCGTTGTTGACTATTCCACCTACATTTATAGATTCTATTGAAAATCCGGTTTCGTATAAATCAATTTCAAAACTGGCTTCCACAAGTCCTAAATTTTTGATAGTAGCGCCGTGACTAATATTTCCAAAAAGACCAAAGTTGTCAAAAGAGCTTTGAGCAACATCCACAAAAAGGCCGCTTATCTCATATCCGTTACCGTCAAAGACACCGCGGAAACTTTCTGAGTCAACACCTATGGGCGTCCAAATAATATAGTCTTCCCCTGCAATATTATCTGCTGATAAATCAATATTATCAGTTAATATATAATTCTTTTGGCTGTATGTTATATTTCCCTGATTGACAAGTTGAGCAAGATAAGCAAGTTGAGAGGCATCGCCTATTTGATAAGGTTCTTCTTCTGTGCCGTCGCCGCCAGCAAAACTTGAACCTACATACTCGCTGTCCTGCCATTTGGGAATTATTTTAAGCCATATGGCGTAAAGAGTTGTATTCGTTGAGGGTACTACAAAATCATCTTTATCAAAATAATCGGGAGCTGTGGCATGTTCATCAGTCGACCAACCCAAAAACTGATAATTGCTTTTGGAAAATCTGTTTGAAAACAAAACAATTGTTTCGCCTTCCGCGCCATATTGGGGCGTCATACTCCCCGTTCCAGTATTATTATTAAAAGATATTGTTACTGCTTCTTTAAGGATAAGATCTCCGCCGTCTGCCAACAATAAAACACCTATATTCAATACTTCAAAATTGTCTTTTGCTTCGCCTGCGTCAATAGAATTTCCCTCAACGCATACGGTATCAAGAACAGTATCTATGGGAGTTGTGGCATAGAATATCTCATAAACTCTATCATCGGTTGGGATTGAGGAAAGTTTTATCGGATCATCTGCAGCATAATGTATGACATCGTCTATTTGAGCAAACTCACCTTCCAAATGAAACTCTCCGTCATTTGCAATACCGCCGCCAATAAAGCCCAAAGTCTGATAAGCCTCATTTCCGCTTATCAAGCCGCCTTCAATAAATATTGATCCATAATTGAATATGCCGCCACCTAACGAACCCGTATCCGATGCGGTATTGTCAGTTATATCCCCATCTATTAATGCAAACATACTATCTGTTTGAACAAAAATTCCGCCACCATTGTTTAATGATTCATTATTGCTAATCTGACCGCCGTTTACTAAGAACTCTCCGCCATATACATATATGCCGCCGCCTTCGATGTTAGCGTAATTGTCGTCAACAAGTCCGCCCGTTAATGTAAATAAACCTTCTTGCGCTACCGTTGCGGTATGTATTCCACCGCCATAATCAGCTGTATTCAGATTTATAGTGCCATCTTCCATAATCAGATAACTATTCTCCGTCGCATGAATTCCACCGCCATATACAGACTCATTATTTGAAATAACTGCGTTTATTATGATTAAAGTTCCTTTTACTGTTGATGAACCTGTTGCAAAAATTCCGCCACCTTTTGAATCAACGCCGTCTGTTGCAAGGTTAGCGGATATTATGACCTCTTCGCCGTTCAAAACAAGCGCGCCGCCTGTGGTATATATACCTCCGCCGCCACCGCTTGATGATAAAGCTGTGTTTTGAGAGATTTCGCCTTTAGTAACTTCAACATCGCCTTGTAAATTATAAATTCCGCCGCCATTGTTTGCGCTGTTATTATCAATACTTCCGTCCGTCATTAAAATATCGCCGGTGGAATTGTTAAAGACCGCTCCGCCAAGACTTGACTCATTATTAGTCATTGTTCCGCCCGTTATATTTAATTCACCGCTATTGTTTATAGCTCCGCCGTCGGTGTTTGATGTGGAATTATTATTTTGCAGTATACAAGACATGCCAATATTCAATTCTCCGCCATCTTCGACATTTATTAAAGTGCCTGAGCCGCTGCCGAGTTCATCTTTGTTTCCATCTATAATCATATCGGTTAAGGTGAGTTTTGCCCCTGATTGAATATTTATTAAGGCTCCGGGCTTTTGGTATCTCATAATCATAGCCTGGTTGTAGCCAGTCAAATCCCAGCTCTCTTCAGAACTTATTGAGATTTGGTCAGTTATATATATAATTCCATCCTCAACTAGCATTGTTTTCGCAGCGTCAAATGTGGCGACCGGAGTAGTATCGGTGGCGCCGTCATTCGAATCAGAACCACTGCTACCAAGATAAACTTCTAAAAGCATGTAATAAAGCTTTAATTTCAAGCTTCCGTCATCCAAAACAATGCCACTTTCAACCGTTTCAACAGTATCCACGGTTACATATCCTGGATAATCTTTACTCTCTGCATAAACAGTTTGCCCCTCTTCTTCTTGAAAAACATCGCTATCAGATAGCACATAACTTCCGGAAGAATCTATTTTATAATGCTCCACGGTATAATCAAAAGTTTCTTCCACTTCTATTGTTAAAGCTGTACTCGAATCCAAAGCTGTTTCATTTCCGCTAAAGTCTTTTATTGAACCATTTTCAAAGCTCAATATTTCAATTTCATCCGCAACGGATGCCGACAGCTCTCCCTTAAAAACAAGGGTATTGCTGTCTGCTCCGGCATAATATTCAAAATCACCGCTATTGCTAGTTGACAAATAAGAATCTATTAAGCTGCTTTGATCAGACGATATAATTTCATCAAAAGTCATAGTGAAATAAAGCTCGTCTCCTGCTCTATATGCTCCTTGGAACTGACTTGTTGCAAGCAAAGTCGGCTCATTATTGTCCTCAGCCTTTATGCTAGAATCTATTTGAGAAAATTCCACTATCTGTCCATTTGAGCTCCTATTTTCTATGTATAAATCATAAACAGAAGACACATCCGAAAATAACTTTGTGTCATCACGCGTTATGATACTTTCTTCATCATAAAGAGTTATTCCGGTTGGGGTTGTTTCTGAAATTGGGATATCAACGCTTGAAATTTGGGTATTATCAGTATCAAAAATTACCGCATAGCTTGCATCATTTAATGAAATTATTGATAAAGACTCATTATATGTTGGAATGTCAACCATACCCTGAGGCATCATGGCAACCATAAATTCACTAAGATTAGAATCGCCACCGAACGCTTCGTAATCAAAATTTAAGCTAAATGAAAAATCATCGGAGACAAGACTATAATAACCGTCCAAAGCAGCCACTTCGTTTTCTGTATAGCCTTCGTCCGGATTCATCATCGCATTCTCAGGGAAAACAGAATTTAATTGATAGTTTTGAAATGTATCGCCGTCCACCTCAAAATTTATATCTCTTTCCAAGGTTGCCTGTCCTATGTTGTCTTGTATATTCGCGTCAGAAGCATTGTAAATTTCTAAATAAAAAGTTCTGTCAATATTGGTGTATTGTGTAGATTGGTATGTACTATGTTGGGCATTGGCGTCTGTTATGGGAACTGCAACCTCTTTCTCGTCCTCGCCGATAGCAAATTCCAATAATCCCTCAGCCGCTGTAAAGTGCGTCCCTTCAAAAGCTGTTAAAGAAATAGTTCTATAATTTATGGATGACTGGCTAGCTGTAAAATTCCTAGATACAGTAAAAACTGCTTCATTATCAGTTTCATCAATCACCGCATCGCTTACTGTGAATTCATCTTCAACAGCATATACCGGATTTTGTGAAACTAAAGCCGTCACCGCAAATAATAATAGCATAACAACCATTATTACAAAAATTATTGTACCAAATACTTTTCTACTTCCAACTGACATATTACATCTCCTTTTTGATATCGCCTAAATAACGATAATAAAGTCCGGCAAATTATATTGCCAGATTATAGAGTATTCACTAAATCATTATATCATAATTATATTATTGTTGACAATATTAAAAATCATATTTCTTATATTTTTTATAATAATTTATTATAATATTAAAGAAAAATTGAAGATAATGGAAAAATTGCCTTTAGTCTATAAAGAAATTATGTTACTTTATTTTTTAAGGAGCCTATGCCGTCTATGATAATCTCAACAGTGTCTCCCTTTCTTATCTGACCTACACCCTCGGGAGTGCCTGTCAAAATCAAATCTCCTTTTTTAAGGGTCATAACGCTGGTTATGAAAGTAATAATTGTTGTTATATCATTTATCATATCAGAAGTATTGCCTTGCTGAACTACTTTATTGTTGACAACAGCTTTTAAGTTCACATTGTCCCCGTCAAGTTCTGTCTCAATAACAGGACCTACCGGACAGAATGTATCAAAACCCTTGGCTCTTGTCCATTGCCCGTCAGATTTTTGAAAGACTCTCTCGGACACATCGTTTGCGCATGTGTATCCCAAAATAACATCAAAAACTTCTTCTTTCTTGACATTCTTACAGTCTTTACCAATTATTATAGCTAATTCCGCCTCGTAATCCACTTTTTTTGCGTCTGGAGGAATAATTATACTTTCCCCGTCAGCTATAATCGACGACGGAGGTTTTAGAAATATTAACGGAACAGCGTTTATGTTCAGATTTAATTCCTTTGCGTGCTTTTTATAATTTGCGCCTAAAGCCACTATTTTTGAAGGCTCTGTGGGTGGCAAAATTTTTATATTTCCGTCCAATGGTCTGTTTGATACGCTTTTTATATTAAACATATCCCCTTCTATAAGAAAATACTTTTGCCCTTCTACTTTTGCATAACATAATTTATCTTGCCATAATATTCTTGCAATTTTCATTTTTTCACCTTATTATTCTTATCTTTGAACCCTTCCGCTAGCGTCGCCCTCAATAAGTCTTAGTACCTCGTTAGCGCTCATCATATTGGCGTCGCCCTCAATCGTGTGTTTCAAACAGCTTGCTCCCACAGCAAAATCAATACACTTTTGCTGTTCAAAATTATTCATCATGGAAAAAATAAGTCCTCCGCCAAATGAATCACCGCCGCCTACTCTATCGACTATTCTTATCATATACTCTTTGGAAAAATAGAATCTTTTCCCATCGTAAAGCATACCCGACCATTTATTATCGCTTGCGGAAATACTTCCCCTCAAGGTTATAGCGACATATTTGAACTTAAACTTTGAAACCAGCTGCTTTGCTACTGATTTATAGCCTTCTTTGGATATGTCACCAGTCAATATGTCCGTGTTTTCAGCTTTTATTCCAAAAACATCCTGACAATCTTCCTCGTTAGCAATAAGCATATCCACATAGGGCATAAGCCTTGTCATAACAGATTTAGCCTTGTCTTTTGTCCAGAGTTTTTTTCTATAATTCAAATCGCACGAGACCATAAGTCCCTTTTCTTTTGCAGCCTTGAGAGCTTCAAGACAAATCTTTGCTAAATCGTCATTTAACGCCGGCGTTATTCCCGTAAAGTGAAACCAGTCGGCGTCCTTAAAGACGCTCTCCCAGTCAAAATCTTGAGGTTTTGCCTCGGATATTGAGGAATATGCCCTGTCATAAATAACTTTTGACGGTCTTTGCGAGGCGCCTTTTTCCAAGTAATATATACCCACTCTTTTGCCGCCTCTTGCTATATAAGATGTATCCACGCCAAATTTTCTCAAACTGTTGATAGCTGCCTGCCCTATTTCATTTTGCGGCAGTGTTGTCACAAAAGCCGCGTCTATACCAAAATTAGCAAGAGATACTGCCACATTGGCTTCACCGCCTCCGTATGTAGCCGAAAACTTATTGGCCTGAACAAATCTTAAGTACCCCTCGGGAGCAAGTCTTAACATTATTTCTCCGAAAGTTATAGCTTTCATAAACTTCTTACCTCCCTGACCGCTTCCTTGCAAAGGTCTTTTATCTTATCAAAATCACGACTTTTCACAAGGTCTGACTTTACCATCCAGCTGCCGCCACAGGCTATTACCTTATCAAAAGAAAGATATTCTTTAATGTTGTTTATGTTTATTCCACCCGTAGGCATAAATTTTATGCCGGGAAAAGGCGCGGCAAGGCTTTTTATTGTTTTCAATCCGCCCATTGCCTCGGACGGGAAAAACTTTATCACATCAAAACCAAGTCCGACTGCCGTCATAATCTCAGTGGGAGTCAAACACCCTCCAAAATAAGGCACGCTTTTTTCTTTGCAATATAGCGCGGTCATCTTGTCAAAACCAGGACTGACAACAAATTTTGCCCCTAGCTTTATCGCCTCTTTTGCCTGTTCAATATTTATAACTGTGCCCGCTCCAACTATCATATCCGGAAAGCTCTTTACCGCTAAAGCTATAGCGTCTTTTGCAAAAGCTGTGCGATATGTAATTTCAGCAACATTTATCCCGCCATCTCTCATCGCTTCTAAAAGAGGCTGGACAACCGATAAATCATCAATTTTTATTACAGGCACAATCTTTTCTCTGGTGAATATTTCTATTACATTTATATTTTTTCCCATAAATTAAAAATATCATATAATAATAAAAAA
>CAZVHD010000071.1:0-7414 GCA_964626765.1 uncultured Christensenella sp. | reverse complement strand
AAAATTTTCCATTTGAGCCGATTTTGCAGCTTCATATCCGCTTTTTTTGTCGGGATAGGCAAAGCCTTTGTGGTCTAGGTCATAAAGAGAAGCCGAGGCGACTATGGGCACTTTGTGAGTTCCGGTGTCAAAACCTACGCCTTTTTCATAAAGATATTCTACAACCCCGCAAGCGGCTTCCAATCCAAAAGAGCTGCCTCCTGAAAGGGTGACAGCGTGTATTTTTTGCACGGTTTTATCCACTCTGAAAAGGTCTGTTTCCCTTGTGGCAGGCGCCGCCCCTTTTATGGAACATCCACCTGTTGCGCCCTTTTCGCATATTATTGCGGTTACACCCGTGCCTTTTTCTTTGTTGGTATGATGACCTATTTTGAAATTATTTAACATTGTTAATCTATTTTTATTACCTTTCCGCTTTCAAGTCTGGATTTTTCGGCGGACATAACTATTATATGCGAGGGTATGGTATCCCGAAGGTATGTTACATTGCTGTCGTCGTCCAGTTTGCCTTGAATGAGTTTGCACCAGTCCTTTATGAGATTTATATCCCCGTCTATGTGTCCCAAACCCTTTATCCATTTTGTGCCTATTGTTTTTGACTTGCCTTTGAATATATTAAGAGTCAATTTCCCGTCAAGGTCATTTCCTATGATTTCCCCTTTTGTGCCGCTGACTTGAGTCCTTCTATAAAAATCTTTGGAAAAGGCGGTTACCGTATGCGATGCTGTGGTTCCGTTTTCAAAAAGCATATTAACGATTTGGTGGTCAACAACATTGTTATCCTGTTTATAAACACACCTTCCATAATTACCTTTTTTCAACGCCTCCAATTTTTCCTCTTTTGAGCTGCCGCTTTTGCCGGTAAGAATTCTTCCCGAAAATCTCAAAAAAGTCGCCTTGCAAAGCGGGTCGGTGACATAAAGCTCAACTGCGTTAAAAGGACAGTTTTCCACTTTACAGTCCACGCACCTGTCGGCGGCGCCCTCGGGCATATTCTTTTTATTGAAATGGCTTAGCGCCCCGTATGAAGATACCGACAGGCATTTCTTATTGACAAACCAGTGTAACAAATCAAAGTCATGACAGCACTTTGCCATAATCATAGGGGATGAGAGCGAGCTATCCCGCCAGTTGCCCCGGACATAACTATGGGCATAGTGGAAATATCCCACATTTTCGGTATGGTTTATGGTCATAACATCGCCTATTATGCCCTTGGATATAATTTCTTTTATTTTCTTATAGTACTTTGAATATCTGAGCACATGACACACAACAATGGTTATGTTGTTCTTTTCGGCTCTTTGTTGCAATTCAACACATTCTTCAATAACAGGAGAAACGGGTTTTTCTACCAAAATCTTGTCATAGCCCTTATCTATGGCAAGGTTGCAGTGAGTTATATGGTCTCTGTCTTGGGTGGCAACGATTATGGCGTCGGCAAGTTTTTCCTTAAAGAAATCCTTATCGTCATAGAATTTCTTCGCCACTTTATATTTTTTTGCGATTTGGTCGGTTATAACCTTATTTTTGTCGCAATCCGCCACAATCTCTATTCCCTTGCAAAAAAAGTTGATAATTCTTATGTAATTACTGCCTCTTTGTCCCAGTCCGATTACCGCAACTTTCATCTTTACCTCCAAAATTCATAATGAAACAATATACAATTATTAAAACATATTTTCTAAAAAAAGTAAACCCTAGAAGAATATCTTTATTAATAAATAAAAAAAAGAGAAGGCGACATACCTTCTCCATAAAAAATTTTATTTCTTATTCAATAAGTTTATTTATAAAAGCTCATATTCAAAATCATCGTCCAGCCAATGAGTGTCTTTATCAATCGGTGAAGTGAATATTTTGTTGAGATTTGAGTTGTCTTTTGCCTGATGCTGTTTTAATAACAGTCTGCCTGATTGAGTAAGACCTATAATTTCAATCTTACCTTTAACATGGCTCATAGCGAACCTGAAGCGTTTTGTCACGCCCGACAGTCTGGCTCTTGCCTCGTCTACTATCTTCACCCCTTTTGCAAAAGGCACGGTAAAGTAGCCCTTGACGCCTTTAAGAGGTCTGCACTGGAAAAGATAATACGGAGTTATTCCCCGTTGAACAAGACCGTTGAACAAGTCAACTAGGGTATCGGGATTATCGTTTACGCCGGAGAGAAGAACCGTTTGATTAAGAACGGGTATCCCCGCTTCCCTAAGCATATCCGTTGCCATTTTTGCATCTTCTGTCAGTTCTCTGGGATGATTGAATTGCGTAACTACATATATAGGTTTTTTCTTTTTATATTTTTTCAATATATTGATAAGCTCATCATCCTGAGTTATTCTTTGGGGAAATACAACAGGCAGTCTTGTTCCAAATCTGATAAACTTTATGTGTTCAAGTTCGCTAAGCCCTTTCAGGTATGTCTCAATAACCTTATTGGAATTCATAAAAGCGTCTCCGCCTGTTATAAGCACATTGTCGGCTTTGGGTCTTGACTTGATATAATCTATGGCTTTGTTTGTAAATTTCAAAGTCTCTTCTTCGCTAAGCCCCACAAGTCTTTTTCTAAAACAATGTCTGCAATACATAGCGCAAACATTAGTGGAAAGTAAAAGCACGGTGTTATCGTATTTGTGCTGAACACCGCTGGAAACGGTATTGGAGGCCTCGCCGCTTGTGTCCATAGTGCCTTCGGAATTGTCTTCCAAAAAAGATGCCACACTCATTCTGTAAATAGGGTCGGTATAGTCATTTTTTTCTATGAGCCCAAGATAATAATCGGTAATATTCATAGGATACTTATCAATAATTTTTTGCAAATTTTCCGCATTTTCTTTTGGAATAAGCCCTTTTTCGGCAAGCTGTTTTGCCGAAGTGATATTATTTTTCAACTGTTTTTGCCAACTTGATTTATTATTCATTTACCCACCTCTTGAAAATAATCATTAATATGCTAAAGTATTATACCATATAAAGAATGATAAATCAAAGCCCAATATTTTTATATTATTCTTTTACAATTACCACTAAAATATTCGCCTATCAATTAAGAATTATGAAGTTTGACATAATCTCTATTCATAAAAAAAGTAGTTATTCATTGAGAAATTTGCGTAACAAGCTTTCTTTGGATTTTTTATTCTGTAGCTTTTGTTTGCAAATCAAAACCTTTATCCCGTCTTTTGGAAGTGTCTTTATTACAAACAGAAAATAATAAGCGTACGCCAACATGATTGTCATAATTATAAGCTTTGTAAAATATGATTGTGAAAGAATAAAAGGTATGAGAATAATAAGAAGAAAACAACTTATGACAAAGAACTTGCCTTTTATTGTCATTGTTTTGAAAAACAACAAGGGTCGCAAATGATTTTTATAAAACTTTGTTTTTTTGAGTTTGCTTTTGAAACTATCCGAGCCTTTGCACAAGCACAGAAAGCATAACGCCAAGAAAGGCGTAGTTGGCAAAAATGGAAAAACAATTCCAATAATTCCGATTATAAAAAATATTGTGGCAAGTATATTAAAGAGTGTTTGCTTTATTTTAATCAACTTTATTTTGTTATACATCATTATCCTTATTATAAATCATATTTACATAGCCATTAAAGAATACCCCTATTGAAGCCATAATTTACCTTAATTATATAAAGATATATAAAAATACTAAATTAAAGAGGTGAAAACATGAAAAAATTAACAATAATAATAGTGATTATCACGCTGTTAACGCTGGGGATAATGACCGGTATCGATATGGGTATTGAAAACATGGAGACTAAGGTCGAGGCTCAATCCCGAGTTCATACCGTACAGTCTGGAGACAGTCTTTGGAAAATAGCGGTGAGATATCAGGCAGGGCTTAGTGAGATAATAAGCGTAAACAAACATATCAAAAACCCCGACCTTATTTATCCCGGGCAAAAAATAACCATACCGGAAGCGCCACCCTATAAAGCCATGGAAGACGAAATCATAAGACTTGTAAACATCGAAAGACAAAATAGAGGTCTTGGGCGTTTGTCATATGATTGGCAGGTGGCAAGGGTTGCAAGAATAAAGTCACAAGATATGATTGAGAACAACTATTTCTCGCACACATCGCCCGTTTACGGTTCGCCATTCAATATGCTGAAGGCTTTCAATATAAGATATACAACTGCGGCGGAAAATATAGCGTACGGACAAAGGTCTGCTAGGGAAGTAGTCAACTCATGGATGAACTCTCCTGGACACAGACAAAATATCCTGAATACAAATGTAACAAAAATCGGTGTGGGCATTGCAAAAAACTATAACGGTGTATTGTATTTCACACAAATGTTTATAAGATAAAAACTTTATATTAAAATTTCTTTTGGGACTGTTGTAAATAAAAGTCCGATTCAAAAAGGCTTTTTGCATTTGAAGAAGGCTGTTTCAAAACAGCCTTTTCATTTGAAGATAAAGTTCGAAAAATCCTTGATAATATTCATATTATACAAAAAAACAATTGTTGTGAAATGTTTGATTTAATTCTCTTCGCCGATTTCCACTGAGGCTTTTTCTTTATAAAAATTTTCAATCTGCTTATTTTTATTTTTTATTCTTTTACTGATTATTTTGTCAATTTTCTTTTTTCTAATCAAATATACAACCAGAAGAACAAGTGGAATGACAACAACCACTCCTAAAACCACAAAGGGAAAGACAGTGTCTGCAGTCAACAGGTGAATAGTGGTTGTGGCTTTCATAAAAGGCAACAAGGCTATTATATAAGCAATTATTGACAAAGGAAATACAAAGTATTTATGGCTTTTAGACCTTATTATACCCGCAAAGATATGACAAGCGGCATAATTATATGCGATAAGTTTTATCACAATGCCAATAAACCACGCCATAATATTCAACAAATGCACTCTTTGCAGAAATTCCTGCCCGCCTACCTGTCTTGCGTATGCCAAAAATGGATTGTTGGAAATCTTGGATATTTCCGGCCCCAGCATTAATAGAGTGCTGATAGTGACAATTAAGAAAAACACCCCAAAAATTATCATACCTTTGAAATAGGTGGCGTTTATACTGGCTTTTTTCTTGAGGTAGTAGGCAAAAACAAAAAGAATCAAAATTTCCGAATATCTTGCAGCTGTAATAAAAGAGCCCAAAAGGATATCGCTTATTTTGGAATCGGAAAGAATGGGTTTTATCATATCAATATCCATATCGGAAATCCCTACCACAAAAAATATTATTATAGTTAATAACATAAGAGGTATAATAAGAAACGCCATTCTTCCGATTGTTCCCGCTCCTTTAATTGACGCGAAAGTCGCCGGAACAAGAATAAACAATAGAATTATCCAAAGGGGTGTTTCCACTAAGATATATGTTGCAATAAATATTGAGGCAATGGACATACAAGCTATATAACAAAAGACACTAAATAGGACAAAAAAACTGGCTGTGATTTTTCCGCCCGCTCTTCCCATTATTATTTCATTCGTTTCATTTATATTGAACCCTCTGAATCTGTTTATTATAAAAAGCAGGGGATAGTTCAATATCACAATAAATAAGACAGTGAGAATAGAAACAATCCATACATCCTGATTGGCCGGAGGCGTTCTTACAACCGGTAAAAAAGTATAAGGAAACATAAGAGCGCTTCCCGCCATAATCATAGCTATTTGATTTGAGGACAATAAAGACCTTTTATTTTGCGCCATAAACCTCTTCTCCAAATTTTTCTCTTATATGTCCCTCAAGCTCAATATCGTTTTGTACCTTAACACTAACCTCGGCGTTACTTAAATATTCATCGTCCCAATTATTTTTTATTTGCTTCCATATCTTGGGATTATCTTCATGAAAACAAGCTCCAAATCCAAAGATATCACTTGAGAATTCCTTTTGAACTTTTGATATAGTATTCTCAAAACTCTCTTCTAGATATGCGCTTACTTGTTCTTCGACCTCTTCAGCGTCCTTGTCCTTGCTTATATCATAGTCTGTCATATTTTCACTTACAGCAAGTTTGTTTTTTATCTCAATATCAACAATAATATTACCGTTTTTATAATCGGTCTTTAATTCCGACTGTGATCTTACTCTAACCGTTATATCGCCGCCCTCCATAGGAACGGTCAGAAATGCCTCGTTAACCTTCTCAGAGATATAGTTATAAGCTCTGGTTTCCTCCGGACTTAGGTATCCCAAAAGTTTATCCTCCTTAAAAACAGCCAGTCCTTCTAGATTCATAACATATTTTTTAGGCTTTTCTTCATCCGAAGTATCTTCGTCGAAGTCTATCTCGCTTTCTTCAACATCCACAACGCCCATAACAGGCTGTTTTCCTTCTTTATATAGGTCTATTGCAAAATCTAAGGTGGACACAAAAGTTGTAATCGTGGACATTTCTCCTTTCAATTCCGAAAGATTAAAAAGATAATCTCCCACTTTCTCGGAAAGTCCTGTATCAGACTGATAAATGAGAAGCGGGTCTTCATTTTTGACAACTATCATTATAGGTCTTTGATCCAAGAAAAACTCCCTGAAATAAAAGTCGTTCAAATCCTCTAAGCCATGTTTAGCTAGTCTTTCGGTAAAGAATCTGACTCTTGTATGAGTTCCAAAAACGGCTTTTTCCAATTGAAGATTTTGCTTTAGGGCTTCGGAAACTGATTTTGCCTCGAAATCCAACAAAAAGGACTTTGTCTCAACGCCTCCATCGCCTGCAGGGTCGACATCCAAAAATTCTCCGGTAACTTTATAGCCATCGTCGGTTTTATCATAGACAAAACTTAAACCTACCGCCATTTCATTAGGTTCTACTCTTGACCAATCTCCCGCAATCCCCAGTATTATAAGAGCCGCCATAATTAAATATATTATTTTCTTAAACATTCATATCCTCATTCGAATTTTCGCAAGAACCTATTTTGGTTTGGTTATTTTTGACTACTGTTTTTGGTCTTTTTTTGATAAGACTTAAAGGAACTCTTATGAGGTTGTCTTTTATCTCATGGCAACTAAATGATGCCAAAATAGGAATCCCAAAGGAATCTTTGCTGATAATTTGCACAAGCATTATGAGAAGTCCTGTTGACAGACCTACTATTCCCATTGAGCCCCCCATAAGAAGCAAAGTCAGCCTATAAAATGTAGAAAACTCGTTCAAACTGACAACAGCAAGACTGGAAACCGCGGTCAAAGCTATTATTATTACGCTGGGAGCTCCCACAATTCCCGCCGCCACCGCAATATCGCCTAGTATCAAAGCGCCGACAATAGTTATTGCCGAACCTATTGATTTTGGCAGTCTTAAACACGCCTCTTTTATAATTTCAAACATCATTATCAGATTCAACAATACTACAACAAAGGGAAACGCAGTGCCTTCTTTGGCCTGCATCATACCTCACAACATTACAAAAGG
>CAZVHD010000070.1:0-7434 GCA_964626765.1 uncultured Christensenella sp. | reverse complement strand
AAAAAAGCTGATTAAAGTTGACATTTTTTCGGCATTAATTTATAATTTACTAATTATAATATAAATAATCTTAATAATTTAAGATTAGGAGGAACGAAATGGCAAAAGAAATCAAGGTAACTCAAGACAAATATAATCAGTTGAATGACCGTCTAAAATATCTTGAAACAGAGGCAAGAGGAGAGGTCGCTGCCGCAATAAAAGCTGCAAAGGAATTTGGCGACTTGTCAGAGAATGCTGAATATGCCGCAGCAAAAGAAAATCAGGTACAGATAGAAACTGAGATAGCAAGACTTTCAGAAACTTTGACACATATAGAAGTAATGGATATGAATGAGGTTGATACCAGCAAAATATCATTTGGAACAAAAGTTAAACTTCTGGACAAAGAAGAAAATGAAGAGATAGAATACAGAATCCTGTCCACTCTTGAAGCTAGCAGCAGAAAAAACATAATAAGCGACCAAAGTCCTATTGGGAAAGCTCTTATGGGACACAAAAAGGGTGACATCGTAAAAGTGAAAACACCGGGCGGAGAAATAGAGTTTGAAGTATTGGATATAACAAAATAAGCAAGGAGCCATAAATGTCTGACAATCTACAAAACATTTCAGAAGAACTTGACATCAATGAGATTATAGCAAGTCGGCTTAAAAAACTGGACGAGCTTAAAGAAGAAGGGAAAGACCCTTTTGAGATAGTCAAATATGAAAAAACCAATTATACCAGTGATATATTTAACAATTATGACCAATTAGAAGGCAAAATAGTGTCTTTGGCGGGCAGAGTTGTGTCCAAAAGAGTTATGGGCAAGGCAAGCTTTGCTCACATTCTTGACGAAAAAGGAAAAATACAGTGTTATGTCCGAGTCAATGAGCTGGGTGAGGACGAATATTCCGAATTCAAAAAACTTGATATAGGAGACATAATAGGAGTTACAGGCGAGGTTTTCACTACAAGAAAAGGTGAAATCAGCATAAAAGCAAAAAAGTATACGCTGCTTTCAAAATCCTTACTGCCCCTTCCCGAGAAATTTCACGGACTCAAGGACCTTGATTTAAGATATCGTCAAAGGTATGTTGACCTTATAGCGAATCCTGAAGTAAAAGAAACATTTATAAAAAGGTCAAAAATAATTAGCGCCATAAGAAACTTCCTGGACAAAAAAGGTTTTGTGGAAGTGGAAACGCCAATTCTTAACACAGTGGCCGGCGGGGCCAATGCAAGACCTTTTGTCACGCATCACAACACCTTGGATATTGATATGTATCTGAGAATTGCGCCTGAGCTTTATTTGAAAAGACTTATTGTGGGCGGTTTTGAAAAGGTGTATGAATTGGGAAGACTTTTCAGAAACGAGGGCATGAGCATAAAACACAATCCTGAATTTACTATTATTGAGCTTTATCAGGCATACAGTGACTATAACGATATGATGGATATAACCGAGGAACTCTTTAAGCATTGCATCAAGGAGGTTCTTGAAGATACAAAACTTAATTATCAGGGACAGGAAATAGACTTTAGCGGAAAATGGCGAAGGGTAAGCATGTTGGAGTTGGTAAAAGAACATACCGGCATAGACTTTCTAAAAGAGGACTTGGAGGATATAAAAACAAAAGCCGCCCAACAAGGCGTAGAACTGGAAAAGGATATAACATGGGGTGAGGCGCTCTATGAAATATTTGACCAAAAGGTTGAGGAAAAACTGATTCAACCCACTTTTGTTATTGACTATCCTGTGGAAGTAAGCCCTCTTGCTAAGAGAAAAAAATCCGACCCTAGACTTACTGAAAGGTTTGAGTTTTTTATTACATCAAGAGAGATGGGCAACGCTTTTAGCGAGTTAAATGACCCCATTGACCAAAAAGGAAGGTTTGAACAGCAAGCAAAGGCAAGAGCAAAAGGCGATGATGAAGCCCAGATGACAGATGAAGACTTTGTGACAGCTTTGGAATACGGTATGCCTCCCACCGGCGGGTTAGGCATTGGTATTGACAGAATGGTTATGCTTTTTACAGATAATTACAACATAAGAGATGTTTTGCTGTTCCCAACGATGAAACCCAAAAAATGATTTCATTTTTTCAAAATATAAAAAAATATTCTCATCTTATCAGCTTTCATACGCCCGGGCATAGCAAAAAATTACCCAAATGTCTTTTGAAAGCTGATATAACAGAGCTTTTTTATAGCGATAATCTTTTAGACCCTCACGGCGGTATTAAAGATATGGAAAAAATGGTGGCGGATATCTATCAAGCTAAGAGTTCTTTTATAAGTACAAACGGAGCCACTAACAGTATAATGACCGCTGTTTATTGCCTTAAAGAAAAAGGCGGGTTTTTGGCGCTTGGAGATAATCACGCTTCTGTTTTTAACGCCTTAAGGATTTTTAATTGCGACGCATATCATATGGCTGACATAAAAAAGTACGAGGATATCCCCAAGCAAGTTAAAACTGTTATTATAACATCGCCTGATTATTTTGGCGTGTGTAAAGACATAAAAAGATATAAAAGAATCATTAAAGACAAATTTATAATACTTGACATGTCGCATGGCTCTCATCTGGCGTATTCTCAAAAAGAGTTTTTTGACGATGCAAAACTATGCGACCTTGTTATATGCTCCTTGCATAAGACTTTGCCTGTTACTACGGGCGGGGCCGTATTATTGAGCTATAATAGCGAACTAAGTAAAAGGTGTTTTCAAGTAAGAAAACTCCTTCATTCCTCATCTCCATCATATATAACTCTAGCAAGCATATCAAGGGCTTTTGGTTTATTGGAAAAAAAGGCTGACAAGCTTTATGAAAAGGTTTATAAAAACATAAGCCGTTTTAAGAAAAAGGCCAGGCATATAGATGTGGATTGTTTGAATAATGATGACTATACAAGACTTGTGATAACTACTAAATTCGAGGGAGAAAAAATTTATGAAGCTCTTGTTGAAGAAGGGATAGCGGCGGAAATGAGTTATCTCAACAAAGTTGTCTTTATTGTGACACCTTTTAATTATAGATATCTAAAAAGATTATATAGAAAACTCAAGAACATAATGCGAAGGGAAATGAAGATTTTTTCTCAAGCTGAAATTGTAAAAGATAAGCCCAAAGCTATTCGATTGGAATTTGCCCAAGACTATGAAGTGGTGGATATTGAAAACGCTGCTGGAAAAAAAGCATATAGAGAGATTGGATTGTATCCCCCGGGAACACCAATTATTAGAGCGGGAGAAGAAATAGATTTAGAGAAATTAGATATCATAAGCAAAAACAAAGACAGATGCTTTGGACTTGAAAACGGAGGCGTAGCTGTGATATCATATAAGGATGGAGGCAAAAGATGAAAGGGTTTGTAACATTAGAAGGCTGCGAGGGCGTGGGGAAGTCCACACAAATAAGATTTTTGAAGGAATACCTTAAAAATACTTCTCAAGAGGCGGTCTTTACAAGAGAGCCCGGCGGCACGGTTGTAGCGGAAAAAATAAGAGATATCATACTTAATGAAAAAATGGACGCCATTTGCGAAGCCCATCTTTTCGCCGCAGCAAGAGCCGAGCACATAAATTCCGTGATTATACCATCAATTAAGAAAAATAAATTGGTAATCTGCGACAGATATATTGATTCTTCTTTTGCTTATCAAGGTTTTGCAAGAGAATTGGGACTGGAAAAGGTAATTGAAATAAACGACTATGCAGTCAAAAACTGTATGCCTGAGTGCACAATTTTTTTGGATATGAATCCTCTCAATTCCTGGCGCAAACAAAAAGGCAAAGTGGTAAATGATAGAATGGAAGGAGAGTCAGGAAGCTTTCATTTGAAAGTATATGAAGGGTTTATGCAGCTTTGTAAAAAGTATCCTCAGAGGTTCGTTAAAATCATTCCCCATAAGGACAAGCTCATAACCTTTGAAAGGATAAAGTCTGCTCTTCAAGATAGAGGTGTAATTAAATAATGAGAATAAGCAAATTATTTGAAACGCTTGCTTATAAATCGTTAAAAAAAGATATAGATAACGACTCTTTAAGCCATGCCTATATGGTGGTAAGTCAGGATAAATTAGCAAGAAGACAATTTCTTAAACTTGCTGCCGCCGCTATAATGTGCGGGCGAGGAGGATGTCTTGAATGCAATACCTGTAAAAGGGTTTTGGAAAGAAGTCATTTGGATGTTAAATTCATAGACATTAAAGAAAAGATGACTGTTGAGGAAGCCATAAGCATAATTGAGGATACCTATACAGCAAGTTTAGAAGGTGGAAGAAAACTTTATTTAATAGATAATGCCGAAAATATGAGCCTTCAGGTACAAAACAAATTTTTGAAAACTTATGAAGAACCCAATGAGAAAGTAACAATATTTATGGCAATCTCAAATGAAAACAGCATGTTGAAAACTATATATTCCAGGGCTAAAAAGCTGTTTATAAATCCTTTTATGTCACAGGATATAGTAAATGAGCTTATGATTATGGGCGTGGAAAAATCTCTTGCGGAGACTGCTGCGGCGTATTCACAAGGCTCTATGGAAAACGCTGAGAAAATGGTTGAAAACGAGGAATATCAGCAACTTTTTACATCCGTAATGGAAATACTTTTGGCAATAAAGAACTCCAAACAGATAGTTGATTTTTTTAATAATAGAATATTTGATAAAGAATATATAGCTACAACTTTAGATTTTATGCAAATAATATTGTCGGATGTGTTAATATTATGTACAGGGGCGGATGTTGGTCTAAAGATAATTAACAGGGAGTATGATTTGCAAAACATAAAAGAGGGTTTTTCAGCAGCAGGCGCGGCAATGGCGATTATTGCTATTAACGACGCCAGAAAAAGAATATTTTATAATATAAATTTAACAAGTGTGACAGAAAGATTATTATTTGATATATTGGAGGCAAAATATAAATGGCAATAGTAGTGGGAATTAGATTTAAGAATACAGGCAAAATGTATTATTTTTCGCCAAAGGACATAGAGTTTGCAGAGGGTGACGGAGTTATTACTGAAACGGTGAGAGGCGTAGAATACGGCACGGTTGTTATGGCCAATAAGCAAGTGGACGACAGCGAGATTGTAGCTCCATTAAAAGAGGTGATAAGAAAGGCGACTGAAGAGGACACCAAAAGACATTTGGATAATTTGGCACAAAGAAAAGAGCTTATGAAGACTGTCAACGAGAAAGTTCAAAAACACGAACTTGTTATGAAAATTGTTGACGCAGAATATACATTTGATAAGAGCAAAGTCATTATTTACTTTACAGCTGACGGAAGAATAGATTTTAGAGAGCTTGTCAAGGATTTGGCATCAGTATATCATCTAAGAATAGAGCTTAGGCAGATTTATGAAAGAGACGACATAAAGATGAGAGGGTCTTTGGGGCCTTGTGGAAGGCCGTGTTGTTGCACAACTCATTTACAGGACTTTGAAAAAGTGAGCATAAAAATGGCAAAAATCCAAGGTCTTTCGCTCAACCCAACAAAAATAAGCGGTTGTTGTGGAAAACTGATGTGTTGTTTGAAATATGAGAATGAATATTATAAACAGACTGCCAAAAAAATGCCCAAAATTAATTCAACAGTAACTACACCTGACGGAGAAGGCAAGGTTATGGGCAACGATATAATAAGACTTCAAACCACAGTAAAAATAGATTTGCCTGATGGTTCAACGGATTTCAAAAAATATCCTCTTGAAAAAATAAAAGCGTCGGACACTCAGACACTAGAAGAAGACGATGACGATTTAGAGCAATAAAATTGATACCATAAACATAAAAAACCTTGTTGATATTGTTGAGAAATCAATTTAGGAGGGTTATAATATTATAGAATTTTATAGCGGGGTATAGCGCAGTTTGGTAGCGCGCATGGTTCGGGACCATGAGGCCGGGAGTTCAAGTCTCCCTACTCCGACCAAATACCGTCATTTATTTTGACGGTATTTTTATAAATAGATTAAAATATTAATTGCCTAAGATGTTCTAATTAGGATTGTTTCAACAAAACAGACCAGTTGAAAGATATCTTTCGCCTGTGTCAGGAAGAAGGGCAAGGATTTTTTTGTCTTTGTTGAGGGGGTCTTTTGCAATAAGAGTTGCCGCATACAAGGCCGCTCCAGATGATATTCCTGCAAGAACGCCCTCTGTTTTTGCAAGAGCGCGGCTGGTTTTGATAGCGTCTTCACTGCTAACGGAAATAACCCTATCATATATATTTTGGTTAAGAACATCGGGAATAAAGCCTGCTCCGATACCTTGGATTTTGTGGGGACCTGTTTTTCCTTCTGAAAGAATAGGCGAGCCTTGAGGTTCCACAGCGATCACTTTGATTTTGTCAATTTTCTGTTTGAGAACTTCTCCCACACCTGTGATTGTGCCGCCGGTGCCAATACCTGCGACAAAAAAGTCCAGATTACTATCCATATCGTTAAGAATTTCTAGGGCTGTGGTTTTTTTGTGTATTTCGGGATTGGCGGGAGTATTAAATTGAGCCGGCCTAAAAGAATTATCAATTTTTTCTACAAGCTCTTCGGCTTTTTCTATTGCTCCCTTCATACCCTTTGAGCCATCGGTTAGAAATATTTCTGCTCCGAACGCTGTCAAAAGATTTCTTCTTTCCACGCTCATCGTTTCCGGCATTGTGAGTATCAGGCGATACCCTCTTGAGGCGCAGACAAAAGCTAAAGCGATACCTGTATTTCCGCTTGTGGGCTCAATAATTACGGTGTCTTTGTTTATGAGAGCCTTTTTTTCGGCATCTTCTATGAGAGCTTGACCAATTCTGTCTTTAACTGAGCTCAAGGGATTGAAGCTTTCGAGCTTTACGAAAATATCCCCGCTCAAAGAATATTTTTTCTTATAGTTATTTAATCGAAGAAGAGGAGTGTTGCCAATTAAATCGGTAATGCTATCAGCAATTTTCATATGACCTCCAAAGAATCATGGCAATGTTATATTTTTAAAGAGTTGATATATAATACTGTTGAGGATATTATAGCACAATCAGTCCAAAACTTTATACCATAAATTCATGCTTTCAATGTTGCCGGAGATATTAGTGTTATTTATAAGTGTGCCACTAAATTGATATCCCAGTTTAGAAAAGGTACAGTTCATGCCATATGATACCGCTCGGGCTATCGTATACAGTAATTTATAACCCATATCTTTCATGTTTTTTTCCATTTCACATAGTAATAAAAGTGAAAGGTTCTTTCCTCTGTACTCAGGAAGAATAGCAAAGTCAGTCATTTCTGCGTTAAGGTACTTTTTTTTTGTTTCACTTGATGCTATTGCAAAGAGAGTATCTTCATCATAACTACCGTAATATATGACATTTGCGTTCATTGTCTTAATTAAATAGTCTTGTTGATGGATAGGGAAAGGGTATGTCTCAAATACCGTCTTATAGACTTGTG
>CAZVHD010000069.1:0-7470 GCA_964626765.1 uncultured Christensenella sp. | reverse complement strand
AAGAATGATTACAAGCCCTGTTTGAATTCCAGGCGGAGCCTTGGCGGGAGGCCTTTATATGCTTTGGTTGCCTCTTGGGCTTGCTCTTGTTGGCAAACGGGGAACAGCTCTTTTGATTTCCACCGTTCAGATTGTTGCCCTTTTGATTACCGGGATGCCAGGAAGTCACGGGATTTGGACTGTTTTGACATATATGACGCCGGCTCTTATCGTAGAGACAATCTTTCTTTTTCAAAAAAATAATCAAGTAAATATCCTGCACTTTTTGTTTGCGGCTATGCTTGCCAACATAGCGGGAACCTATGGGAGCAATCTTTTGTTTTTCCGTTTGTCTATTATACCTTTGCTCTTCGCGCTTTCCGCCGCCGCTTTGTCAGGATGCCTTGGCGGAATTATCAGCTATACGGTATATATAAAAATAAAAAAATCCACTCTTATAAAAGACAATTCTTCTTTGTCAAATAATGACTAAAGGAAAAAAATATATGCTTGAAGTAAAAAATCTCTCCATAAGCTATAATGAAGGTCGCCTCATAAAAAACTTAAACTTTGATTTGCAAAAAAACCGTATTCTTGGCTTGTCAGGCAAAAACGGAAGTGGAAAGACCTCAGTTTGTCTTGCTGTTGCAGGTCTTTTAGACGAGGCTTTTGTTGAGGGGTCAATAAATATAGGCGCTGAAAACATAAAAGAAATGTCTGTTGCCAGTCGTTGTGAGAATATAGGCATCGTCTTTCAACAACCCGAAGAGCAGATTTTTTCGCCCACCGTTGAGGACGAGATAGTTTTCGGGGTGGAAAATCTTTGTTTGAGTAGAAATACAATATCACAAAGATTAAAGAAGGTCACAAATCTTCTAGACATATCGCATTTGCAAAACAAAATGACAAATTGTCTTTGCGCAGGAGAAAAACAGCTTGTAGCCATCGCCTCGGTATTAATTATGCGTCCTAAAATTCTTGTGGCGGATGAAATAACCTCGGCTTTGGACAAGGACAAAAAAGCCCTAGTAAGAAAAGTTTTGACAGATTACGCAAAGGATGAAAGAGCTGTTCTCATGACCGCCCACAGCAAAGACGACTTAAAGATATGCCACGACATAATAGAGCTTGGCGGGGTGTGAGAAATGAATATTGAATTTAGGAATGTGAGCTTTCACTATAAAAAGCCATATGATATCATAAGAGACTTTTCCCATAAATTTGAAAGCGGCAAAATCTCTTTTATAAGAGGCAAAAACGGAAGCGGCAAAACAACCTTGTCCAAACTCATATGCGGTATTTTGCGAGCTCAAAAAGGTGAAATCCTTATTGACAATCAAAATATAAAAACCAAAAGAACAGCTCAAATAGCCGATGATATAGGATATCTTTTTCAAAAAGCCGATATGCAACTATTCGCCACAACTGTTTGGGAGGAATTGAGCTTTGTTTATGAAATAGATAAAAAGCTGTCCTTAGAAAACAAGCGTAAAATAAATGAAATCCTAAAAGAATTCAAACTGGACAAGTTAAAAGACTCTTTTCCGCTGACTCTCAGCGGCGGAGAAAAACAAAGACTGGCTCTTGCAACTATCTTTATACGGGATGTGAAATTTCTCATTCTGGACGAGCCCTTTTCTGCCATTGACCGGGAGGGCGAGACTTTTTTGGCGGGCTTAATAACAAACTTTGTAAAAAAAGGAGGCGGCGCTATCGTCATAAGCCACGAGAACCTTCCCGCCCCTCTTCATGCCGATGAGATTGTTGTATTGGGGGAAGGTATATGACACTTGACGCCCGAACAAAACTTATATTGGTTGCTCTTTTTACAACTCTGTCTGTTTTGGCAATAGATTTGTACTATCTTTTGATAGTCTTTTCTTTCTTATTAATTAGTGTTATTCTATTAAAAATAAATCTTATAAAAGCGGTATCCAGGCTAAAATATCTTTTGAGTGTGATTGTTTTTATTGCAATAGTCCAAAGCCTGACGCTAAAAGATGGAAAGCCGCTTTTGTATATCGGAAATTTTTATATCATTACGGTGGGCGGGCTGATAAACGGAGGCGAATTTGCCTTGAGAATGATGATAATCGTTATGGCGTCTTTGATTGTGTCAACTTCCACCTCAAGGGAGATGATAAACGGGCTTGTGAAAATGAAATTGCCATATGAAATAGCCTTTATGACTAGCGTTTCTTTAAGGTTTCTGCCCCTATTCAAAGACGAGTTTTTATCCAGAATAAACGCTATCGCATTAAGAGGAGTTGATATAAAAAGTAAAAATGTAATTAAAAAAATAAAAATATACTCATACCTAATTTTGCCTACGGTATCGGCAAGCATCGTTAGAAGTAGACAATTGGCAAAAAGCATTGAGGCAAGAGGTTTCAGAGCTTATAACAAAAGAACAATGTACAGACAATCAAAGCTTGGAACAGCCGATTATGTAATCACTGTTTTGGCTTTTGCTCTTTTTACAGGTTATCTGGTTATTATGTACTATTACGGAGGTTTGTTATGAAAGTATTAAGCGTTGTTGGTCTATCGGGAAGAGGCAAGACCACGGTTATTGAAAATCTGATAAAGGAATTAATAAAAAGAAAATATAGCGTAGGCACAGTAAAAGAAATTCACTATGAAAATTTTCAAATTGATACTCCCGGCAAAAACACCTTTCGGCATCGCATGGCAGGCGCGGACACAGTTGTTGCAAGAGCGGAAAATGAAACAGATATCCTTTATAAAGGAAAAATAAACATTTATGATATTTTATCCCACTTTACGGAGGATATTGTCATTATGGAAGGCGTAAGAGACGCTGTGGCGCCGCAGATAGCAGTATGCGGAGAAGAGGAAGAGCCTGAGATAACCCCTTTAACAGTTGCGATTAGCGGAAAATTTTCCAATAAAAATATTGATAAATATAAAGATATTCCCGTAGTCAACTGTATGGATAATATAAAAGAACTTGCGGATACAGTGGAAAACCTCCCACACCTTTTTTATGATTTTGACAAGGACTGTTGCGGAGTTTGCGGCTATAGTTGCAAAGGCTTTTTGGCAGAGGTTTTGAAAGGAAGGCAAGAGATATCCAAATGTGTTTTGAATAATTCTTTAGTTGAGTTAAAAATCAATAACAGAGAAATTCCTATGGCGCCATTTGTAAGAAATATATTGAAAAACACTGTTATGGGAGTGGTGAAAGAGCTTAAAGGCTATAAGAAAAACGCCAAAATTGAGATTAAAATAGATGATTATGAGAGTTATTAAAGAATTCCAATCTAAAAAAAATAAGGTATATCTTGTGGAATATCCCGTCTATGATATTGCAGTAAAAAAGGTTCACACAAATATAGATTGTTTTAACAATGAAGTAAAGATACTTGCTACATTATCGGCAGTAAGGGCTCCCAAAATGTACTCTTATGACTTCCCAAATATATATATGGAATATATTGAGGGGGATTTATTGTTGGATGAAATTATGTCAGCCTCCACTGAAGAGCAAGATATAATAGCAAAAAAAGTTATTAATTTTCTCAATTGGTTTTTAGATAAGACAAAAGGTCTAATTCAAACGGATTATAACTTTAGAAACTTTATAATAAAAAATGATTGCTGTTATGGAATTGATTTTGAGAATACCCAAGAGGGGGATATTAATACTTGTGTTGCAAAAATGATAGCTTTTTGTTATCTTTATGATTTTGAAAAAAGCAAAAAAAAGGCGTTTTGCCAGTCTTTATTGAAGTATTCAGCGGTGAACATAAAAGATATTTTTGATTTAATATCACATGAAATTAATTTTTTGAAATCCCGCAGATGTATACAAAAAAGCAGCAATGATTACAAAATTTTTTTAGATGAAATTGGCATTTGACCATACCCATTGTATTAGTGTCTATATATTATATATAAAAAATAAGTTGTCTATGAATTATAGTTATGGTATAATTATGCAATAATTATTGAGATAATTTAACAATTTACAGCGGAGGTAAAGATGAAAAAAGAAAATCCAAATACGGATTTTATTGCGCTTGAAAAACAAATATTGGATTTTTGGCAAAAAGAAAATTGCTTTGAAAAATTGAGAAAGAAAAATGAAAACGGTCCCCGTTTCAGGTTCTTGGACGGACCCATAACCGCCAACAACCCCATGGGCATTCACCATGCTTGGGGAAGAACGCTGAAAGACCTTTATATCAGATATAACGCCATGCAAGGCAAGTCCTGCCAATACCAAAACGGTTTTGACGCTCAAGGGCTTTGGGTGGAAGTTGAAGTTGAAAAAGAAATAGGCTCTTCCAATAAAAAAGAAATTTTGGAATACGGGCTTGATAAATTCACCGAAAAATGCATTGAGAGAGTCAACAAATTTTCATCCATAATAACAAAACAGTCCAAAAGACTCGGACAATGGATGGACTGGGAAAATTCTTATTACACAAACAGCGACAGCAATATCACCTCTATTTGGTATTTCTTGCAAAAATGCCACAAAAACGGATGGCTTGTCAAATCACACAGACCCATGCCTTGGTGCCCAAGATGTGGAACTTCGCTTTCAGAACACGAGATGAGCGGTAGCTATAAACAGGTTGAGCATACCTCAATTTATGCAAAGCTTCCCATCCATAACAGCAACGATTCCATTATGGTTTGGACAACGACGCCCTGGACTTTGTCGTCCAATGTGGCGCTTGCTGTCAATCCCGATATAGAGTACCTAAGAGTTGAAGTCAAATCGGATACCAGAAATTTAATAATCGGCAAAGACGCTCTTGGCAAACTAAAAGGCGACATAGTAAAAGTTATGGACACTTTCAAGGGAAGCGAGCTTGTGGGAAAGGAATATACCACTATTTTTAAGGATTTTGATTGTCAAAACTTTACGCATAAGATTGTGCCCTGGGAAGATGTGGATGCCGAGGAAGGAACTGGCGTTGTTCATATCGCCCCCGGCTGCGGCGCCGAGGACTTTGATTTAGGAAAAAAACAGGGCTTGCCGATGATTTGTCCCATAAGCGAGGAAGGAAAATTCTTTGACGGTTTTGGAAAACTTTCTCATCTTTTGACAACAGAGGTTTTGCCATATGTGCTTGAACAAATGGAAGAGGACAACACCCTTTACAAAACCGAGGCCATAACACACAGTTATCCATACTGCTGGAGATGTAAAACCGAAGTGGTATTCAAAATTGTTGACGAATGGTACATTGATACCAAAGAGATAAAGCCGCTTATGATAGAGGCCGCAAATACCGTCAACTGGGAACCTGCCTTTGCAGGAAAGAGAATGAACGACTGGCTTTCCAATATGGGTGACTGGAATATATCCAGAAAACGCTTTTATGGCTTGCCCCTTCCCTTTTATCCCTGTCAAAACTGCTCGCATCTTACTGTTATCGGCTCCAAAGAGGAACTTATTGAACTTAGCGAAAACAAAAATATAGATAATGTGCCCCACCTTCACAGACCATATATTGACGATGTAAAAATTATTTGTCCTAAATGCGGTAATAAGGTGAAGAGAATAACAGAAGTAGGCGACTGCTGGCTGGATGCGGGAATAACGGCGTTTTCCACTAAAAAGTACTTTGAAAACAAAAAATATTTCAACGAAAACTTCCCCAATGAAATGGTTTTGGAAATGAAAGAGCAAATAAGACTTTGGTTTTATTCCCTCCTTTTTATGTCGGTAACACTAACCGGCAAAGCTCCTTATGAAAATGTTGTGGCGCATTCCTCCGTTGTCAACGAGGAGGGCGGAAAATTCAGCAAAACCGGCTTTATGATAAGATTTGACGAGGCCGCTGAAAAAATTGGCGCCGATACCATAAGATATCTTTTTGCCTCCGCTCCAATAAGCGGAGATGTCAGATTTGGATACAATCTTGCCGACGAGGCCAGAAGAAAAATACTGAGCTTTTGGAATATATATGTATTTTTTAATCTTTACGCCTCCTTGGACAATCCCGATATAGCCGCTTTCAAACCCGATTATGACACATTCACCCACAGCGATAAATGGCTTATTGAAAGAACAAACAAGTTTATTGAAATTGCCAATAAATCTATGAAGATTTATAAGACAGTGTCCCTAATAAAAGAATTTGAGCTGTTCACCGACGATGTATCCAACTGGTATATCAGAATCAACCGAAAGAGATTTTGGAAGGGTGTTGATAAAGTTGACCAAATGAACGCCTACTGGTGTTTATATCAGGCAATAAAGTCCACAATACAGATTCTTGCGCCAATTTTGCCTTTCTTTACAGATTATATTTGGCAAAAATGTGTAAGGGAGATTGAAAAAGACGAACAAATTTCCATACATCTGTCGAGCTATCCCGAAGTTATAAAGTTAGGCGGACAGGACAATATTCTCACCCAGACAGCAGTAACACGGGATATCATCGCAATTAGTCAAAGAATGAGAAACGAAGCTCAAATAAAAATAAAGCAACCTCTCAAAACCTTGTATCTCATTCTTGACAAAAAAGATAAGGACAATGTCACTCCTCTTATTAATATAATAAAAGATGAACTCAACATCAAAAATATTGAGTTTGCAAAGAGTCAGGAAAGATTTAACGATGTGTATTTCACAGTTAATTTCAAAGTCGCCGGCGCAAAATTAAAGAAAGAGGCGCAAAAACTCAAAAAGCTAGTAGATTCTCTTGACCAAAAAGGTTATGACCTTCTAAATGAGATGTATGACAAAAACAGCGTTGATATAGGTGAATTCAAAGGGCTTGAAGCGGATATGTTCGAAAAACACTTCCGCCCCAAAAAAGATTTCATAATAGCCGAGGAAAACAACAGAACCCTTGCTTTGGACACCCATTTGACCGACGAACTCATAGAAGAGGGCTTTATAAGAGAGCTAATAAGACAACTTCAGCTTATGAGAAAAGAGGCGGATTTTGCCGTTGAACAAAGAATAATTGCCGATATAAAAACTCAAGATGAATTTGCAAAAAAAGCAATAGAGAACTATAAAGACAGGATTATGCAAGATATCTTGGCAAATGAGATTAAAGAAATTGAAAATGCAGCAATAGAAAAGACAATAGATATATCTAATAAGAAATTAGTGATTAGATTAAATCTAAACTAAAGGAGGAATTTATGTTAAAAGATAAATTAAGACAGGACTTCAATTTATCAAGAAAAGAAAAAGACTTGGACAAAAAAGCCGCTCTTGAAGCGGTACTTGCAGCTATTTTACAAAAGGAGAAAACACAACTTGGCAAAACTGTCAGCGACGATGAGGTTTTAGACTGTTTGACAAAAGAAATAAAAGTTCAAAATGAAATTATGCAAATGTATAAGGAAAAAGATGCGATAAAATCTCAAGAGGCGCAAAGAAAAGCCGATATACTTTTTTCCTATCTTCCAAAACAGTTGACTGAAAACGAGGTCTTGGAAATGATAAAGGAACTTGATATATACGAAGATACTTCAAACAGAACAAAGGGTATG
>CAZVHD010000068.1:0-7538 GCA_964626765.1 uncultured Christensenella sp. | reverse complement strand
CCTGCCCTAGACTCTCTCCTGTTATAAGAGCGCCGCATCCATTTTGTTTTGCAAGCTTTTCTGCAATTCTGACCATAAACCTTCTCATAATAGTTATCATATATGCAAGCGGGCATTTTTCTTTTATTTGATATTGAATTTCCGTAAATGGAACAACAAATACGCTGATTTTTCCGGTGTATGCGGAAAGCTTTTTGGCAAGATCAATGACCTTCTCTTTTGCGTTCTCGCTGGTATAAGGATAACTATAAAAATGCGCTGCAAAAAGCTCCACACCTCTTTTTGCCATTTTGAAACCCGCAACAGGACTGTCAATGCCTCCCGATAAAAGTAGCCTACCTTTTCCGCTACATCCAACGGGAAGACCGACTTGAGCACGAATTATCTCACAAAAGATATAACTATATCCGTCTTCTCTCATATCAACGCTCAATTCAAAGTCATAATTGAATAAGTTAACCTTGACATCCTTTATGTTTTCAAGCATGTAGGCGCCTATATCAGCTGCAATATCCATTGACCTTAAGGGAATGGACTTGTCCGCGCGGTTGACGGTAACACGAAAAACGCCTTTTTCGGGAGAAATTCTAACCGCTGCCTTTTTTATGTTGTCCAAATCAGTTTTAAGCTTTACTGCTGGACTTATACTGTGAATTCCAAACACCTTTTTTAACCTAAAAATTATCTCGTTTTCATCCAAATCGTCAAAATTCTCTATTGAATATCTGTTATGTTCGCAAATAAGTCTATATTGCAAACCATTCAGGCTGTTTTTTATATTGTCAACCAATTTAGATTCAAAAAATCTTTTGTTATTTCCCTTTAGGAATATCTCTCCTATTCTTATAAGTATAGTCTTTTGCATTTTAATAAATTTTTCCTTTTATGAATATCGTTTTAGTGTTGTGTATTCCAAATTAAGCTTATTTATGAAATACTCTGCTTGTTCAATGGTATTATCATGACAAAAACTAAGCCTCAATTTACCCTTTTTGTAATAATCGGGCAAATAAGGCATTTGCCAATGGTTGTTTTGATTTTTTGAAGAGGAACAAGAACTTCCCGTACCTATCATTATGCCGTATTTTTCAAGAGAATGAAGCATAACTTCTCCTTTTACATCCTTTATTGCAAGCGCCATTATATATGGCGAGCAATTCTTATCCGATAGTATTTTTAATATGTCAGAGTCCGTCCTTTCAAATATAAATTTTCGTATATTTTCAACCTTTTCAATATTATTTTGCAGATTTTCAATTGATTTTTTTATCATATATGAAAAGCTCATTATGCCGGGGATGTTTTCGGTCGAAGGTCTGATTCCCATTTCCTGACCGCCCCCGAACATTATGGGGTTAACACTTATTCCGTTTTTTACATAAAGAGCTCCCGCCCCTTTGGGAGCGGCTATTTTGTGTGAGCTCATAGAGTACAAGTCCACCCCTAAATCACGCAAATCAACGGGAATTTTGCCTATCGCTTGAACCCCGTCAGAATGAAAAACAATATCTTTATTGATATTCTTTGCTATTTTTACCAAGTCTTTAATGTCGTTTACGCCGCCGGTTTCATTATTTACATGCATGATTGACACAAGAGAGGTATCTTCGTCAATATGTTGCTTAAATTTTTCCTTATCCACTCTTCCGCATATATCCACATCGCATTCTACAATATCATATCCCGAATCTTTTAGTTTCTTTGCGGTGTTTTTTACAGCAGAATGTTCTGATTTTGATATAACTATTTTGGAATTTCTTTTTTTTACTACTCCTTGTATAGCTATATTTGCGCTTTCCGTACCGCCTGAAGTAAATAATAACGAACCATCTCCCCTCAAAGCTGTAATAATATCTTCCCTTGCTTTTTTCAAATCTCTTTTGACCTCGACAGACTCGTGATAAAGCGAGGACGGGTTATAAAACTTATCGATACAATACATCTTTAAGATATCCATACAATCTAAATCTGTTTTTGTGGTTGATGCGTTATCAAAAAAAATCATGTTTCATTCCTTTTTATCTATTTGAATTTTCTATTTTTCTATGCAACAAGGCATAAAAATAATTATTTGCTACAATTATAAAGCATATATCAAGCGTTTTTATCATTAGATAAAGGTCAAAATGCTTTTGATAGCAAAAGAACTTGTTTGTGGTGTCATAGTTTTCCAAGTCCTCTTCGCTTATTATTTCCAAATTAAGTATATCCTTAAACTTCACATCGGCAAGTATTTCAGGTTTTATGTAATTATAAATTTTTGTGATTGTTAAATTCTCTTCTTTTATAACATAATTATAAGTGTAGACCGTATACCACTTAATGTAGTTGAGTCCCACCGATAAAAGCCACAAAAGACCTGTCGCTATAAAATAATATGGATTGAGTATTCCCACAATAATCGTTATGAAGGCGATTATTTTTATTATTGGAGCCATTCTGTGTAATAAATTGAAATATTTCAAGCCCTTTTCACATCGGTATGACACCATATAATCATTTGAGATAGACAATAGTCACCCCCTTGCCACCTTCTCCAAATCGTCCTTCTCTGAAGCTTTCGACATATTTATGTTTTTTCAATAATTTTGCAACCGCCTTTCTTAATATTCCTTCTCCAATTCCGTGTACAACCCTTAATTCTTTAAGTCCATTCACATAAGCCTGGTCTAAGAAAGACTCCAAATAGAAATCTATCTCGTCGCTTGTCTGCCCTATGAGATTTATTTCTGAGGTTATTTGTTTATTATTTAGTGTTACCTTTAGGCTTGACGTCGGCTTTTTCTTTTTTGGGGCTGATTTTATTTTTGTGAGGTCTTTTAGAGAAATCTTGCTTGTTAACGCTCCCATTTGTATGGTTGCCTCATCTTTTACGGGATTGACGCTCACCACCTTTCCTTCGGAGTTAAGAGTTTTTACAAGTACGGTGTCGCCCACTTTAATGTCGCCTTTTTCTTCTTCAATTGTAAATTCAAATTCATTTTCTTCATTGACAACAAATTTATTGAGTCGCTTTCTGATTTCATAGGCTTTGAAAAGACTCTTTTCGTCAGGGTTTTCTAGCATTTCTTTTAAGGTGTCAATAATTTCATTGGCTTCTAGCATAGATTTCTCAACCAACCTTTTTGTTTCCTTTCTTACCGATTGATTAAGTCTTTCTTTTTGGATTGCAAGCTTATTTCTTTCAATTTCGGCTTCCTTTTTTGCAGCTTTGGCATCCATTTTAAGCGTTTGTATCTCTTCTAAGTTAATTTCAAATTTCTTTTTAGTCTTTTCCAATTCCTTGAGCACATTCTCAAATTCAATTTTTTGACCTTTAAGTCCCTTTTTGGCGTCGTTTATGATTTCTTGCTTAAGACCCAGTCTTTTTGCGATTAATAATGCGTTAGACGCGCCTGGAATACCGATTGTAAGCTTATATGTTGGAGAATATGTTGTACAATCAAATTCCATAGATGCGTTTTGCATTCCTTTTGTAATCATGGCGTATTCCTTGAGCTCGTTATAATGCGTAGTTACCATTGCTCTTGCACCGGTGTCAAGAATATATTTAGCAATGCTTAACGCCAGGGACGCCCCTTCCGCCGGGTCAGTTCCCGCGCCCAGTTCGTCAAGCAAAACAAAAGTGTTTTCTGTTATATTATCAATGATGTTTTTTATATTATTCATGTGCGATGAAAAAGTTGATAAATTTTGCTCAATGCTTTGCTCATCTCCTATGTCGCAAAAGATGTTTTCAAAAATAGCAATCTCCGCCTCTGCTGCAGGCGTATAGATACCGCTCAATGCCATAAGAACTAATAACCCCGCAAGTTTTAAGCAAACCGTCTTTCCTCCCGTATTAGGGCCAGTTATAAACAGCATGTTGAAGTCCTTTCCTAAATAAATTGAATTACTCACAACATCTTCTTTTTTTATGAGCGGATGCCTTCCTTTTGATATGTTTATATATCCTTTCTCATTGATTACGGGTTTTACAGCTTTTTGACTTTGAGCGTACATTGCCTTTGCAAAAATAACATCTAATTCAGTTATTATATCAAAAGAGTTTTTGATATCCTCCACATTATTGCTCACCCCAACGGTAAATTCCCTTAATATCTTTTCAATTTCTTTATTTTCCTCAATAGATGCGGTTTTCAAATCGTTGTTCATCTCAACAATCGCCATAGGCTCAAGATATACGGTTGAACCTGACGCGCTTTGGTCGTGAACTAGTCCCGCAATAGCTCCTCTATGCTCGGCTTTTAGGGGAATGACATAACGCCCATTTCTTATTGTCACTATATTATCCTGCAAGCATTTTGAATATTCAGAAGAATTGACAAAGTTATGAAGTCTTGCCTTGATGTTATCGCCTATCTTTCTTATTTTATTGCGGATATTTCTCAATGCGCCCGATGCGTTATCGCTCATCTCAGTTTCCGATAAAATTGCCTTGTCTATGGACTCCTCCAATTCTTTGTTAATGTAGATTTTGGACGCTGTATCTTTAAGAAGAACAATTGTATCGTCATTAACTTTTGCAATAAGAGATTGAAGATTTCTGGATATTCTGAGCATCTTTGAGATTTTCAAAAGCTCGCCCATTGTTAGGATTGACATAATAGACGCCTTTTCCAAAGCAAAAGTGATATCGTCAAAATTAAACGACGGACTCAACGAATGTTCATAGAGAATCTTAGACGCCTCTTCAACTTCGTCAAGCAATTTTTCTATATAGTTTTTGTTTTGAAAAGGCTGTAAATCCATAATCATATCTTTTGCATTTTGAGAAAAGGCAAATTTGGATATCTGATTTAGTATTTTATCAAATTCAAGTGTTTTTCTGCTTTTTTTATTCATTTTTTGTCCTGATTATTAATATTTATTCTCACTTTTATTGCTATATTATTATAATAATAACCTTTTTTTATTATAAAAACAAGTTAATATGATATGGTTTCATCTGTTAAAAATATTATTTTATATATTTACATGTCTTTTGGTAATTACAAGTAAGTATTATTCTAAATTAGGTTAAATATTGTAACAATATAAAAAAAGAACGCTTTTGCATTCTTTTTTTTATTGAAATGAATTTTTGATTTTGCCGAAATTATCTCAACTCGGCGCCTATATTCTTAAGCTCTTTTAGAATTGTGTCTATGATAGTATTTATTTCGTTTTCTTTCAAAGTTCTTTTCAAATGTCTAAATGACAGGTTGAACGCTGCGCTCTTTTTCCCCTTTGGAACCTGATTTCCTTCATAGATATCAAAGACTTGAACATATTCCAAAATGTCTGTTCCGTATTTCTTTATGATATCAACAGCCTCTTTTACCGGGGTTTCCTTTTTCATAATAAGCGCCAGGTCTCTTTCCATATTCTGATATTTTGATATGGGTTCAAAAGGTTTTGTTTCCACTGCGTTATTAACAATAAAATCAGCAGAAATTTCAGCTATATAAATTCTCTTATCGATATCAAAATTTTCTGCGACTGCAGGGTGAAGTTCGCCTATATAACCTATTATTTTGTTGTTTGAGATTATTTTTGCGCCTCTTCCCGGATGTATATATTCAATATTTGCTCTTTTATAATCAACAGGAATATTCATAGTGTCAAATATATCATCGACAACACCCTTTATGGTGTAAAAATCTTCACTGTCGCCATAAAAACCCAAACTTAAACTGTCTTTCTCATCGGGTAACTCGATTATGGGATGTTTTTTGGGGATATAGGTTTTTGCAAGCTCAAAAAATCTTGCAGCCTTATTGCCTCTTGTGATGTTGGACACGAGAGTTTTTATCATGCTAAAAGCAAGATTTGTTCTCATAACACTAAAGTCAAGCCCCAAAGGATTAGCTATTTTTATGGCTTTTCTTTGCGGGTTGTCTTTTTCTAAATTTAACATATCAAAGGCTTTGGGCGTTATAAAGGAATAGCTGACAATTTCATATCCTCCATGACCTACCAAAACTGTTTTTATCTTATCCATTCGTTTTTGTTGAATATTTTTTCCGCCCTGAGTCATTTGCGCCTTTTCAAGCATTGTGGGCTTTATATTATTATATCCATATATCCTTATGACTTCCTCGGCAAGGTCGTTGACGCCCGCTATATCCTCTCTGTAAACGGGCAGATTAACGATGAGTATATCTCCGGATGAAGTTGTTTTTAGCTCAAGAGCATTGAGAATATCAATGATTTTTTCTTTAGGCACCTTTATTCCAAGAACTTTGTTTATCTCATTATAATCGGCGGATATAACTTTTTTCTCATAATCTGTGAGTTTTGAATCGATAACTCCGCCCACAATCTTTGCCCAGCCATATTTTTCCATAATATTTAATGCTCTGTTTTGTCCTAGCTCCTGTGACAAATAATCTATACCTTTTTCAAAGCGTTGCGAAGAATCAGACCTCAAATTTAGTTGTCTTGAGGTATGTCTCACGCTGTCTCTGGCGAATTTTGCCGATTCCAAAACTATTGTTTTTGTGTTGAAAACAATAGAGGAATATTCCCCGCCCATTATGCCCGCTATTGCAACAGGTTTTTTTGCATCGCATATAGCAAGGTTTTTAGGATTAAGGCTATATTCCTTTTTGTCAAGGGCTACTATTTTTTCCCCGTCTTCAGCTGTCCTTATAACAATCTTTTTACCTTCGAGTAAATTTAAGTCAAATGCGTGCAAAGGTTGTCCTATTTCAATAAGAACATAGTTTGTTATATCTACAAGATTATTTATGGGTCTTATTCCGACCGCCTTCAATCTTTTTTGCATAAATCCAGGAGATTTTTGGATTTTAACATCTTTTGCAACCTTTGCCATATATCTTGGGCAGAGGTCAAAATTCTTGTTCTCCACTTCTAAATAGTCTTTTATATTCTCTTTGGTTTCGCTAAATCCTAAGTCGGGAAATTTGACTTTTTTTCCAGTAACAACGGCTACTTCTCTTGCAAGACCAAGAATGCTGTTGCAGTCTTGTCTATTTGAGGTTATAGCCACATCAAGGACTATGTCGTCATTGCCTATAATTTTGTTTATATCCTCTCCCAGAGGCGTATCTTGTGGAAGTATAAGAACGCCATACACGCCCGCTCCTTTGTATTCTTCTTCGCTAAGGTCAAGCTCTTCGCCAGAACACATCATTCCATTGGAAAAAACACCCCTGAAATCAGTTGCCGTGATTTTTTTGTCCCTTATTATGGCTTGATCGAGGGCTATCGGCACGATGTCGCCTTCTTTTATGTTTGGCGCGGCGGATACCAACACAATTTCCTCTTTTCCATCAAAAACCGTACAGACTTTAAGCTTATCTGCATCCGGATGAGCCTCGATTTTTGTTATTTTAGCGGTGATAACATTTTGCACTTTATCTTTTAGATAAATAATATCCTCTATTTCAAAACCGCAACCGACCAGTTTGTCTGCAAGTTCTTTTTCTGAAATATCTATATCTACAAAGTCTTTAAGCCAACTTATTGGTACTTTCATGACGCCTCCTATCTGTATTGTTTCAAAAATCTAATGTCGTTTTCAAAAAGTAATC